>JAGXHO010000233.1 GCA_024636105.1 Trueperaceae bacterium
CCCGTCGCGCCGCGCGACCAGCACGTCGGCGCCCGTCGCCGTGAGCCCGACCGCATCGACGTCGGCGGCGAGCCAGGCGCGTTCGCCCGAGGGCCAGGTCCGAGCCTGCAGCGAACCGTCGCGCGCCGCGAGCCACAACCGCCCGCCGGCGACCAACGGCGGCGCGCTGACCTCGTCCTCGAGCTCGACGCGCGCGTGCACCGCCCCGTCGGCCGGGCGCAGGACGGCGAGCGCGTCCGCGCGCTGGCCGACGAGCAGGAAGCCGTCGGCCGCCGCAATCCCGGCCGGCCATTGCGGACCCTCCTCGAGCCGGACCTGCCACCGCGGTCGCAGCGCGGCGGCGTCGGCGATCGCGGTCGGGTACGCGCTGCGGTGGCCGGCGCCGGCGTGCGAACGGTGCGTCGCGCGCGCGATGCCGTCGGCCCGGATCGCACGCAGGGCATCGGCGACGGTCGCGGCGGAGCCCGGTCGAGCCGCGGGCTGCTTGGCCAGCAGCCGCGCGAGCAGGTGCGAGAGCGCGGGCGGGATCGCGGGATGGACGTCCATGGCGGCGCTGGGCTCGTGGTAGACGTGCTGGTACATGATCGCTTGGTCGTTCTCGGCGTCGAACGGAGCGACCCCGGTCGCTGCCCGGTAGAGCACGGCGCCGAAGGCGTACAGGTCGGTCGCCGCGCCCGTCGCGTCGCCCGTCGCCTGTTCCGGCGCCATGTACTGCGGCGTCCCCAGCGTCGATCCGGTCCGCGTCAACTGCCGCGACGTCTCGGTGAGCTGCACGAGGCCGAAGTCCATGAGCTTCGGTCGTCCGGACTCGGTCAGCAGGATGTTGCGTGGCGTGAGGTCGCGGTGCACCATGCCGAGGCGGTGGACGTACGCGAGGGCGTCGGCCACCTCGGCGGCTCCGTCGAGCAGGGCCGCGAACGGTTCGGGGTCCTCGGCGAGCGGCCCGAGGTCGGTGAACGCCCCACCGTCGACGAGCTCCATGGCGAAGTAGACGTGCTCGCCCTGGCCGAGGTCGTAGATCGAGACGACCGCGGGGTGGTTGAGGCGAGCGAGGGCGCGGATCTCGCGGCGGAACCGGTCGGCATCGAGTTCGGTGAGGTGCGGGCGCAGGACCTTGAGCGCCACGGTGCGTTCGAGCCGCCGGTCGTGGGCGCGGAACACGTGGCCCATGCCGCCGTGCCCGAGCGGACCCAGGACGTCGTAGCGACCGTCGATGACGTCACCGGGGTGGAACACCGGTCAGGCGGTCTCGTCGAGCCCCTCGAGCAGGGCAGGGTCGAGTTGGCCGGCCTCGACCGCCCGGTTCAGCATCTGGATGCCGAGCCGCACGACCTCGGACTTGGACACCAGGCGCTCCGGGTTGGAGAGGTGGTACGCGGTCTTGGTGAGGAGCGAGTCCTGCTCCTCGCTGATGACCACCTGCAGACGCTTGCTCTTGCTCAGCTTCGGCACGTCGCCCTCCCGGCGGTGCCCGTGGCTGCCCGCCTCTGATCGCTCAGTGTAGCATGGTCGGTACGTGCCGCATCGGTTGACCATACCAACGTACAGCGCTACACTCACGTTACACATCGTGCGCATCCGACGCTGGTTCGGAGCACGCGCGATCCCCTGGAGGGACCGATGAACCCACGCGCCGCGCTCGTCGTCGACGGTGGCACCCCCCTGCACGGGGAAGTGCACGTCCACGCCGCCAAGAATTCCGCCCTGTACCTGATCCTCGCTTCGATCCTCACCGACGAGCCGGTCGTCCTCGAGGGGGTGCCCAAGCTGTCCGACGTCCTCGTCGGACTCGAGATCCTGGAGCACGTCGGCGTGGACGTCCATTGGACCGGCCGCGACGTCCGGCTCCACGCTCGCGAGCTGCGCACGACGGCCGCTCCCTACCGGCTGGTCAGCAAGATGCGGGCGAGCTTCGTGGTGATGGGCGCCTTGCTCGCGCGCGCGGGCGAAGCGCGCATCTCGATGCCCGGCGGCTGCGCGTTCGGCCCGCGGCCCGTCGATCGTCACCTCAAGGCCTTCGCCGATCTCGGGGTGGAGGTCGACGACGACGCCGGCGACTTCGTCGCTCGGCGCCGTGGCCGCATCGAGGGGCGGGTGGTGTTCGAGTCGCCGACCGTGGGCGGCACGCAGAACGTCCTGCTCGCGAGCGCCCTCGGCAGCGGCGAAGTGGTGATCGAGAACGCCGCGCTCGAACCCGAGATCGCGGATCTCGCCGACCTGCTCGTCGCGATGGGCGCCCGGATCGAGGGGGCCGGAACCCCCCGGATCCACGTCCAGGGCGTCGAACGGCTGCACGGTGCGCGCTTCCGACCGATCCCGGACCGGATCGAGGCCGGGACCTTCATGCTCGCGGCCGCCGCCACGCGCGGGGACGTCACCGTCCGCGGGGTGCGCGCCGAGCACCTTGGCGCCGTGCGCGACCGCCTGAGCGAGGCGGGGGTGCGCATGATCGACGTCGGACGCGATGGGCTGCGCGTCGACGCCACCGGCGTACTGCGCTCGGTCGACGTCACCGCGACCGAGTACCCGGGCGTCCCGACCGACTTGCAGGCGCCGTTCGGGGCCTTCTTGGCCACGACCCCGGGCGTGGGCGTCGTGCGCGACCGGGTCTACCCGGACCGCTTCACCCACGTCGAGGAGCTGCGCAAGATGGGCGCCCGCGTCGAACTGAGCGACCAGACGCTCGTCGTGCGCGGCCGTGCGCTCGAAGGGGCCGACGTGCACGCGGCCGACATCCGGGCCGGAGGGGCGCTCGTCGTCGCGGCCCTCGCGGCCCGCGGCCGTTCGCGCGTGACCGGCGTCGAGTACATCGACCGCGGCTACGAGCGCTTCGCGGAACGTCTCGCAGGGCTCGGTGCGCGCGTGGTGCGCGAAGAGGACGGCGCTTCGGGGGCCGCGTCCACGTCCGCCGCGCCGTCCGAGGTCGCCACGACGGCGTCGTCCGAGCGCTCCACCGCCTCGGACTGACGCTCCTCGGCCTCGACGTTCGCTGCGACGTTCGCTTCGACGTTCGCTGCGTTGCCCGCTGCGTCGGTCGCGCCCTCGTCCGGCACGGCGGCCAGGTCTTCGTCGCCGATGAGCTCCGGCGGACCCGCGACGGCGGCGGCCGCGACCGGCGTGGCCACGGGTGCGGGCCGCGAGCGCCCACGCCAGACCAGGCCGACCACGACCAGCACCAGGCCACCGCCCATCCACCACCACCACGGAGATGCACCCCCGAGCGGCACGCGCGCGGCGCCCCGGGGGAGCCGAGCCGTCGCGTGGAGCCGAAGCAGGGCGTCGTTGCCGCCGGGCACCACCGAGACGACCGGGGGCGTCGCCAGCGGGCCCGCGAACGCCCAAGGCGACGCCTCGGCGGCGAACGGCCGCCAGCCCGTGTCGGAGAACGGATCGTAGACGCCGCTGACGGCCACCCACGCCCCCTCGGCCGGCAGGTCGGTGGGCCACGGGACGCGAACCGTCCGCCCGACGACCTCGAACCCCACCGAGCGCGCCGTCGGCTGCGCGTCGGGCCCGGCGGTCCACACCCACGCACCCGGTCCCGCGACGCGCACGGCGACCGCCCAGCCGGCTTCGTCCGGCGCCGCGAGGCCGGTACCGGGGAGCGCCGCGAGCCCGACGGCGTCGGGGTCCATCAGATAGGCCTCGACGATCGGCTGCAGCAGCGGCGCCTCCGGATCGATCGCCGCGAGTTCGATCTCGAACACGGTGCTGCCATCCGGGTCACTGGCCCAGCGGGCATCGAGCAGGTCGTACCAGGCCGGATCGGCGTACCGCGCCGCGGTCGGCGGCGTCAGCCCGGCGCCGAGCGCGTCGCCGACCTCGGGCGCTTGCGCGACCGCGACGGCGCTCAAACCGAGGGCAGCGAGCCACGCCACGACCAGGCGGCGGCAAGGCACGCTCACCGTGCGCCCCGGCGCATCGGCGCCAGCGCCACGAGCGCGCTCGCGAGCGCCGTTGGCTCGTGCTGCGCGTGGCGCCCCTTCCCCAGGAGCGGGGCGCCGATCGTCGCCATGCCGGCCGCCTCCGCACGCGCCTCGTCGAACGGGACCGGCTCCGCGCCTTCCGTGGCGTACGCGGCGAGCCGCGTCTCGTCGATGGAGGTGCGGTTGCCCAGGACGACGTCGGGCCAGCGCCCCAGGTGCGCGTGCACTACCTCGAGGTGGCGCCACAGGTCGAAGCCGTCGGTCTCGCCGGCTTCCGTCATGAGGTTGGCGACGTAGACGAGCTTGGCGGACGTCGTCCGAAGCGCCTCGGAGACCCCCGGCACCATCATGGGGGGCAGGGTCGACGTGAAGAGGCTGCCAGGCCCGAGCACGATCAGCTCCGCGCGGTCGATGGCGGCGACGGCCTCCGGCATCGCCTCGGCGTCGCCGGGAAGCAGTTCGAGGCGAGCGCTCGCCCCGGGCACCACGCGCACCGCGCTCTCGCCGGCGACGACGGTGCCGTCCGCCTTGGTGACGCGCAGCGTCACCGGCCGCGGGGTGGCGGGCCACACCGCGCCCTGCAGCTCGAGGAGTCGGTTCAACGACCGCAGCGCGTCGCCGAAGTCGCCCTCGACCTCGTTGAGCGTGGCGATGAGCACGTTGCCGAAGGTGTGACCGAGCAGGTCGTCGCCCCTTCGGAAGCGGTACTGGAGCAGGCGACCCAGCGCCGCCTCGTCGGTCGCGAGGGCCGCGAGGCAGTCGGTCAGGTCGCCGGGCGCCGGCATCCCGAAAGCAGCCCGGAGGCGTCCCGTCGAACCCCCGTCGTCGCTGACGGCCACGACCGCCGTCAGGTTGCTCGTGTGCGCCCGCAGTCCGCGCAACAGCAAGCTGAGGCCGGTGCCACCCCCCAGCGCGACGATGCGAGGTCCACGCGCCAGGACGAGGCGCCGATGGAGCACTTCGGCGACTTCGTGCGGACGCTGCACCCAGTTGGACAGCAGCGAGCGGTTGAGCCGGCCGAGGGCCATGATCGCGACGACCGTCCCCGCCAGCGCGACGGCGACCCCCAGCCAACCCGCATGGCGCGCCCAGGCGTCGCCGACCAACATGCGCTCGATCGGCGCCGCGAGCTCGCGACGGCCCTCGCCGAGCATCCAG
Organism: Trueperaceae bacterium; assembly: GCA_024636105.1. Next base: position 5,085 of record JAGXHO010000233.1, read on the forward strand.
AACACGGCGACCGCGAAGCCGGTCGCGGCCACCAGGCTACCGACCACCGCCCACACGACGTGGCGCTTCACGCCCATGCCGGGCGTCAGCCAGAGCCGCCACGACGTCACGTACTGCCAACGGTCGGCCGGGGTCACCGAAGCCCGCCGGCTTCGACCGGCCGGCATGCGACGATCGCGTCGCCGAGTTCGACCACGGCCGCATCGCCGACGCCGGCGAGCAATCGACCCGGGCAGAGCAGACCGCCATCCGCCGACCGGACGACGTCGCGGCCATCGAGGCGCGCCGCAGCCACGCGAGGCGTCGAGACGTCGACCGGCGCCGGAGCCGTGCCCTGCCAGACACGCCAGACGAGGCCGTCGAAGCTGAGGTACGCGAGGTGGCCGGCCACCTCGACCTCGAAGACGGGGACCTTGCCGGGCCCGGACACGAGCACCCAACGCCCGGGCTTACGGAAGCCCACCTCGGCGGAGACGCACGCCACGTCCTCAGGCGGCCCTCCCTCCATCGGCACGACGACCGCCTCCGCGACGAGCGACCGCGCCAAGAGGGCGGCCCAAGCGTCGGCGACCTCGCGCTCGTCGGTGCAACCGACCCGGACGCGGATGTATTGCAGCCCGGACTGCATCGTGAACTCGGTGTACGCGTCCAACCCGTGGAGCCGCAACCCCGCGGCGACGCCCTGGGCCTCGCGGTAGTCGCGCAGCGCCACCGTTTGGACGCTCCACGTCGTCTGGGCCAGCGTGGTCCCCAGCGCCGTCCCCAGGACGGTGAGGGCCACCACGAGGACGATCCCGCCCACGAACGGACGGCGATCCCGGACGACGGCCCTCATGCGCGGGTGGTCCATTCGGCCCGCGCCGCTTCGGCGAAGTTCGCCAGGATGCGCAGCCCCACGCCCTGACTCTTCTCGGGGTGGAACTGGGTCGCGTGCAACGCCCCACGGGAGACCGCGCTGAGGAAGCGCGTGGTGCCGTGCGTCGTCGTCGCCCCCGCTGGGAACCCCGTCGCCGCGTCATCGAACGCGACCACGTAGCTGTGCGCGAAGTAGGCGTGCGCGCCGTCCGCCACGCCGGTGAGGAGCGGAGCGTCGCCGAAGGGGTGGAGCGCGTTCCACCCCATGTGGGGCACGCTCACGTCGCCCTCGGGGAAGCGCACGACCCGCCCCGGAAGCACGCCCAGCCCGGGGACCCCGGGCGCCTCTTCGGAACCGTGCACGAGGAGCTGCAAGCCGACGCAGATGCCGAGGAACGGCTTACCGGCACCGATGTGCTCGCGCACGACGGCCTCGAAGCCGCTCGACCGGAACGCCTCCATCACCTGGCCGAAGTGGCCTTGCCCCGGTAGAACCAGGGCGTCGGCGGCAGCCGCCCGGCGCGGATCGCTGGAGCGCTCGACCGCCACACCCGCGGCGATCAACGCCTTCGCGACGCTCGGGAGGTTCCCGGCGCCGTAATCGATCAAGACGACATGCATCCGCTCAGAGCGCCCCTTTCGTCGAGGGCAGGCCGGTGCCGGTGCGTCGCGTAGCGGCGTACAAGGCACGGGCGAACGCCTTCACGACCGCTTCGCAGCCGTGGTGGGGGTCGCCGGTCGCCAGCCACCGGACGTGGACGGTCGCACGGGCGTGGTTCGCGAACCCGCGCAAGAACTCGCGCAAGTGGTAGGTGGTGAACCCCGAGACGTCGCCGGGCACCGCGGCCGGATCGAAGGCCAGGAACGGCCGACCGCAGAGGTCGATGACGACGTGCGCCAGCGTCTCGTCCATCGGCACGAAGGCGTCGGCGTAGCGCTCGAGGTCCATGGCATCGCCGACGGCCTCACGCCACGCTTGGCCAAGGGTGATCCCGACGTCTTCGGCGAGGTGGTGGACGTCGATGTGGAGGTCGCCGGTCGCGGCGACGTCGAGCCCGACGCGGCCGTGGCGGACGACCTGCTCGAGGAGGTGGTCGAGGAAGCCGTGGCCCGTGGCGGGCGTACCGCGGGGCCCGGCATCGAGGTCGAGGTCGATGCGCACGTCGGTCTCGCGGGTGACTCGGTGGACGGTGGCGCGGCGCTCAGGCACGGGCGAGCTCCTCAGGGTGGGTGGCCGCGTCGGCGACGGCATCCAGCGCGTTCAGGAAGGCGTCGTTCTCGGTGGGCGTGCCGACGCTGACGCGCAGGCAACCGGCGAGGCCCGGCAGATGGTCCTGCCGACGCACGAGCACGCCTCGTTCGAGTAGCCCGTGGTAGGTGGCCCCGGC
>JAGXHO010000234.1 GCA_024636105.1 Trueperaceae bacterium
GGCACACCGTGTACGCCTACGAGCTGCTGTCGCCGATCGACTTCCTGCGGCCGGCGCTCGACATCCCGTACGCCCACCACGAGAAGTGGGACGGCACCGGCTACCCGCGCGGCCTCTCTGGCGAGCAGATCCCGCTCTCGGCCCGCATCTTCGCGATCGTCGACGTGTTCGACGCGCTCACGAACGATCGGCCGTACCGCGCGGCCTGGAGCCGCGAGCGCACGCTCGCGTACATCCAGGCGCACTCGGGTCGCCACTTCGACCCCAAGCTGGTCGAGGCGTTCATGGCGATGATCCGCGGCGAGCCCTGAGCCATCGTCCCGGCGGCCGACGCGCGCGCGGCGCGGCCGGTGCTAGCCTCGCTCCGTGAAGCCTCGCTCCGTGAAGCCTCGCTCGATCTTGACCGCCGTCCTGCTCGTGGCCGCGGGTGCGGGTGCGTACGCGCTGGGGACGTTCCTGCGCCCGCCGCCCGAGATCAGAGGCACCGCCCTCCAGAACCCGCCCGTGGTGGGCGACGTCGAGCTCGTGCACGCGGGCCGCGGAGCGCTGACGCTGCGCGAGGCGGCCGACGACGCCGCGGTCACGCTGGTCTTCTTCGGGTTCACCCAGTGCCCCGACGTGTGCCCCATCACGATGGGGCGCCTCGCCAAGATCTACGCCGACCTCGGCGAACCCGAGGACGTGCGCGTGGTGATGGTCACCGTCGACCCGGAGACCGACACGCCCGAGGTGATCGCGCGCTACGCCGCCGGCTTCCACCCCGACTTCGTCGGGCTCGGGGGCAGCAACCCGCAGATCGCGGTCGCGGCGCGCGCCTTCTACGTCGGCTACGCGTCGCTCGGCGGTGGCCAGTTCACCCACTCGGACGCCGTCGCGGTGGTCGATCGCGAGGGGCGCATGCGCTACGTGTACGGCAGCGACAAGGTGCTGCGGCTCGAGGTCGATCTGCCTGAACTCATCCGCCGCTTGTAGTCGACGTGCGGACCTCAGCCGCGTGCGTGGATCAGAAGAACGGCGCACGACGCTGGCGTCGCCGCCGCGACCGCGTGCGCGAAGCCGCCGAGCGCTTGACGACCTGCGTCGCGCTTGGGCATCCCCAACACCAGCAGGTCGGCTTGCGCGGCCATGGCCGCCAGCGCGGCGACCGGGTCGTCGGTGGCGGTGGCGAGGCACCGCACCCGCCCCAGATGGCGGTGCTCGACGCGGCGCTCGAGGTCGCGGCGGGCGCGCGCGCAGCGCTCGGCGTCCGCGTCGGCCGGGAGCAGCCGCACCAGGTCGACGTCGGGATCGGAGAGGCGCGCCAGGCTCCCGAGGACGCGCGCGCGCAGGCGTTCCTGGTCGCTGCGACCGGCGAACGGCACGACGACCTTGCGGCAGCGCTCCAGGTGCCAGCCGGCCGGTGCGCGGAGCACCACCACGTCGCTGCGCACCGCGGTGATCAGCTCGTCGACCCGCTCCAGGATAGGCGCGTCGTCTAGGTCCGAGAGGCCGAGGAGCAGGCTCTCGCAATCGAGCGTCCGGGCGACCCGGGCGATCTCGCCCCACGCGTCGTCCGCGACCGTCGTGAGCATCTGCGGGGTCAGCCCCAGACCGAACGAGGCGCGCAGCGACGCCGCCAGCACCCGCTGGGCGTTCTCGAGCCCGGTCTCGGCGGCCTCACCGCGAGGCATGACGTTCAGGAGCGTCACGCGACCGATGTCGGGGGGTGCGAGCGCGTGCGCGACGCTCACGAGCCCTTCGGCGTTGGCGGGGTTGGCGATGGGGGCCAGCACCAGCGGCCGGCGGCCGCGCAGCGCGACCACGTCGGGCTCGGCGCTCTCGAGCTCGGCGTCCAGCGCGCTCGCGTGCCGGCGGAGCGCGGCGATGTACACGAGCGCGCCGAGGAGCAGCCACCCGAGCACGGCCACGCCGGCGGCGGGGACGCTCACGGCGTTGACGATCGCCACCGCGGCGGCGGCCGCGCCGCCCAGCCACAGCGTGGCCGGCGCGCCCGGTGCCGCGAAGGGGGGCACCCCCTCCGGGCGCCGATGGCGCACGAGCAGCGCCAGTCCGTGGGCGAGGGCGAAGACGCTCAGGTAGATCAGGCCGGCCGCGGCCCCTGCGGTCCGCACCTCGGGGAGCGCGATGACGAGCACCGCGACGAAGGCCGCCGCGGTCGCGACCGCGCGCCGGGGCACGCCGCGTCCGTCGACGCGCGCCAGCGGGCGGGGCAGGGTCCGGTCGCGCGCCATCGTGCGAGCGAGCTGCGAAGCGCCCAGCAAGTTGGCCTCGAGCGCGGTCAGGGTCGCGAGGATCGCCACCACGGCGACCCACACGTAGCCGAAGTCGCCCAGGTAGCGCGCCGCGGCGTCGGCCACCATGGTCGCGTCGGACGTCCGCGCGAACTCGACGAGCTCCATGCCTTCGGGCAGGCCGGCGGTCGCGGTCGCGAGGAAGAGCGGCAGGTAGAGGATCGTCGCGACCGCGATCGCGGTGAGGCTCGCGCGCGGAAGCGTACGCGCCGGGTCGCGGACGTCGCCAGCGAGGGCCGGCACGATCGCGAACCCCTGGAACGCGATGAACAGCACCCCCATCGCCTGCACCACTCCGACCACGCCGCCGGGGGCCAGCGGCGGGGTCAGGAACCCGGCCAGGGCCTCGGGGCGCACCCCGAGCGCCACCAGCCCCACCGCGCCGAGCGTCCCCATCCCCACGACCTTGGCGACGGTGAGGGCGGCGCCGGGGGCGCCCGTCCGGCGCGTGAGCCGGTGCCCGTACGCGGCCACCGCGGCCACGGCGACGGCCACCTCGGCCGCAACCGCGGTCGTCCAGCCGGGCAGCGCGATCCCGAGCGCGTCCGCAGCGCTCGCCACGATCGGCACCGCGAAGCGCGCGAACCCCAGCGCGAACACCGCCGCGGCCGCGAGCGACCCCAACGCCAACAACCAGCCGACCGCGAACGCCGCTTCGACCCCCAGCACCCGCTGCGCGAACACGTACGCCCCGCCCGAGCGCGGGAAGCGCGCGCCCAGCTCGGCCAGCGCCAGCGCGGCGAGCGCGGCGAGCCCGGCGTTGAGGACCACCGCGAGCAGCGCCGCCGGTCCGGCCTCGGCGAACGCGGGGCCGGCGAGCACGATCGAGCCACCGCCGACGATCGACCCGATGCCGAGCCAGGTGGCGGTGCGTTCGTCGAAGGTGCGGGCGGCGGGTTCGGGCACGTCCAGCCCAAACTACCGTCGCGAGGGGGCGCGAACGGCCGGGCTCAGTTCAGCAGCGGGCCGTGGGCGGCGTCGCGCAGGCGCGCGGGGTCGAAGCGGTAGCGCCCGCGCGTCCCCTCGACGAACCCGCGGCGGCGCAGGTCGGAGAGCGTGAGGGTGGTGGTCTCGCGGGCCGCGCCGATGAGGGCGGCGAGGTGCTCGTGCGTGAGCGGCAGCGTGAGCCGCACCAAGCCGTCGTCGCCGCGCTGGCCGAAGCGTTCGCCGAGGCGCACGAGCGTGCGCGCGAGGCGGGACGCGACGGGGAGGTCGACGTCCTCGAGCGCCTGCCGGAGGTCGCGCGCGTGCGCGCCGAGCGCGCGCGACACGGCCGGTGCGTGGTCGGCCGAACGGGGGTCGAGCGCGCGCACGACGACCGCCGCCCCGAGGGCTTGGGCGGTCTCGCCGTAGCTGTCGGAGCCCGGATCGAGGGCGCCGAGCAGGTCGCCGGGGCCGATCACCCCGACCAGGCGTTCGCGCCCGGTGGGCGAGGCGACCGACAGCACGACCAGACCGGCCTCGATCGCGAACGTGGCTGCGGCGGGGTCGCCGGTGCGGTACAGCACCTCGCCGCGCGCGAGCACGCGGGCGGGACCGACGTTCGCCCATGGCGTCGGGGGTTGGGGACGCGACCGCGGGAGCGGTGCGCCGAGGGCGTCGGGGACCATGCGCGAATCATACGCGTGCGGCCGCCGGTCGCGGCGTCCACCCGGTACGATGGTCGGCATGGCCGTTTCCGACGCTGGGACGTCCCCTCAGGGGGGCACCGCGACCTCCACGAGCGACGAGATCTCCCTGCGCGAGCTCTACCTGGTGCTGCGGCGCCGTTTCCTCTGGATCGTCGCGGTCGCACTCCTGGCCGGCGTCGTGGCGTTCGCGGTGCTCGCGACGCGGCCATCGGTGTTCGTCGCCGAAGCGACCGCCGTGGTCGCGCGGACGCCGGTGAGCATCGTGGGCGATTCGGGGCTGCTCTTCCAGCCCGAGCTGGACATCACCTTCGAGACGTACACCACCCTCGCCTACAGCCGCGGGGTGCTCGAAGCGGTCCTCGAGGCGGTGCCGGAGGCGGGTCTGGACCTCCCGCGGGCGCGCGTGTCCCTCGTGCTCGAGCGCCTCGCGGGGTCGGCGAACCAAGCGTCCTCGCTCCTCGCGGTCGCCCACCGGGCCCACGCCGGAGAAGCGCCGGTGGCCGCAGCGCTCGCGACGGAGTGGGCGCGGGCGAGCATCGCGACGGTGCACGCGCTTCTCAACGAGAACCTCGATGCGGTGGAGCGCATCACGAGCACCGAGCTCGACCTCGCCCGGATCGGGCTGCAGGAAACGCAGGACGCGCTGCGCGACTTCCGTGAGGCGAACGACGCGGCCGCCGACCCCGGCCGCCTCGCGGGCACGCGCGAGCGGGCGGCGACGCTGGCTCTGCGGCGCGACGAGGCGCAGCGCAGCGTGGCGGCGCGCGAGGCGGAGCTCGCGAGCCTCGGGTCGCGCGCCGACCCCACGGAGACCGTTGCCCTCGTCGACGCCCCCGACGTCCCGTTGACGGTGACCGGTGCCATGTGGGCGCTCGAGGCGCGGATCGCTGGACTGCGGGCGGAGCTCGACCTGCTCACGACCCAAGAGGCGCAGGTGGACGAGACCATCGGGGTGCTCGCGGCCGCCGTCGCCCGGGTCCAGACCACCGTGGTCGGCCTCGAGCGGGACGTCCTGCGCGCCGATGCGGAGGTCGCGTCGCTCGCGGCGATCGAACCGACCGTCGCGTACGTCGCGCAGCTGGCACCGGCCGGCGCCCGCGTGCTGGGCGAGGCGGCGGTTCCGGCCGAACCCGAGCGGCGGTCCTCGCTGCTGGTCGCCCTCCTCGCGGTCGTGGTGGTCGGGTTCGCCGGGGTCGTGTTCGCGCTGCTCGCCGAGGCCGTGCGCGATCCCGCGCGCGCGGCGCGCTGACGCCGGGCGCAGGCCCCGTGCGCCTGGCGGTCCTCGCCGACGTCCATGGCAACCTGGCCGCGTTCGAAGCGGTGCTCGAGGCCGTGAAGCGCGCGCAGCCGGATCTGCTCGTCGTCGCGGGCGACGTGGTGAACGGGGCGCCCGATTCCTGGGCGTGCTGGGAGCTCGCGCGCGCCCACGCCGACGTGCTGCTGCGCGGGAACCACGAGCGCTACGTGTTCGATCGCGGCACCCCGCAGGGCGATCCGGCCTGGATGGGTCCGCGCTTCCGCCCGCTCGACTGGACCGCGCGCGAGATGGCGGGGCTCGAGGCGGAGCTGCGCGCCACGCCGATCGCCGCGCGACCCGTGGCGGGCGCCCTGGTGGTGCACGCCGTCCCCGATGACGACGCGACGTCGCTGTTCGCATGGTCCTCGGACGAGGAGGTGGAGCGTGCGCTCGGGGACCACACCGCCGACCTGATCGTCCGCGCCCACAACCACCTGCCGTTCCAGAGGCCGCTCGCCGATGGCCGCCAGCTCGTGAGCCTCGGGGCCGTCGGGTTGTCGCTCGTCGGTCGCCCCGACGCGCAGTGGGGCCTGTTCACCCGGCGCCCGGACGGCAGCTGGCACGTCGCGCACCGGAGCGAGCGCTACGACGTCGCCGCCACCGTGCGGCGCTTCCGCGAGAGCGGCTACCTGGACGTGGCGGGTCCCGTCGGCGAGCTGTTCCTGCGCGAGGCCGCGACCGGCACCCACCACCTGGTGCCGTTCTTCCGGTTCGAGCGGGCGTGGCGCCGGGAGCAGGCGGCGTTCGTGGATGAAGACGCGGCCCTCGCCGCCGCCGTGGACGCCTACCTAGGGCGGAGCTGAGGCGTAGGCACCGGCTGGAGGCCCGTTGCCCTCGCGGCCGCCTTGGATGCCTACCTAGGGCGCTCGTAGACCACGTTGCCGGCGACGAGGGTCGCCCGCGGCCAGCCCTTGAGCGCCTCGCCGGCCCACGGCGAGAACTTGGCCTTGGACGCGAACGCGGCGGGGTCGACCGGCGCCTCCGCGTCCAGGTCGAGCAGCACCACGTCCGCCGGCATGCCCGCGGCCAGCGTCGGCTCGGTCCAGCCCATCACGCGCGCCGGGCCGCCCTGCATGAGGTCCAGCAGGCGCTCCAGCGCTACCTGGCCGGTGGCGACGAGGCGCGTGTACAGCAGCGGGAACGCCACCTCGATGTTCGGCAGCCCGAACGGCGCCTCGAGCAGGTCGCGGTCCTTCTCGGCACGGGTGTGCGGGGCGTGGTCGGTGCCGAGGCAGTCGACGACGCCGCGGTTGACCGCGTCGATCAGGTACGCCACGTCGCTGGCCTCGCGCAGCGGCGGCGCCACCTTGAAGACCGGGTCGAAGGCGCGCAGGGAGGCGTCGGTGAGGGTCAGGTGGTGCGGCGTCACCTCGACGGTGACCGGCGCCCCCAGCTCCTTGAGCGACTCGACGGCGCGCATCCCGAGCTCGCTCGAGACGTGCGCCAGGTGGACGCGGCAGCCGGTCATGCGCGCGATCATCCCGTCGCGGTAGAGCATGACGGCCTCGGCCTCCGCGGGGTTGCCCGGGAGCCCCAGTTCAACCGACACGCGCCCCTCGTGCATCACGCCGCCCTGGCGCAGCGAGGGCTCCTCGGAGTGCGTCTGGACGACCAGCCCGAGTTCGAACGCGTACTCGCAGGCGCGCCGCTGCAGGTGGGCGTCGGCGACCGGGATGCCGTCGTCGGTGATCATCACCGCGCCGGCCGCCTGCAAGGCGGCGTAGTCGGCGAGGCGCTCGCCCTCGAGGCCGATCGAGAGCGCGGCCGCGGGGCGCAGCCGCGCCAGGCCGAGGCGCGCGGCCTGGGCGACCAGGTCGGCGACGATCGCCGGGTCGTCGACGGTGGGGGTGGTGTTCGCCATCGAGACCACGGTGCCGAAGCCGCCGGCGACCGCGGCGCCGAGGCCGGTGCTCAGGTCTTCCTTCTCTTCTTGGCCGGGCACCCGCAGGTGCACGTGGGGGTCGAGGAAGGCGGGGGTAGCGACGAGGCCGCGAGCATCGATCTCGAGCTCGGCCGTTCCCTCCAGGTCGACGCCTTCGATGGCGCCGCCGGCGAGCCAGAGGTCGTGGATGCCGTGGTCGCCGCGCGCGTCGATCAGGCGCGCGCCGCGCAGGACGGTGCGGGGGATGGCGTTGGGGGCGTCGGTCATGCCGGGGCTCCGTTCGAGAGAGGGGCGCTTTGGGTCATGCAACGCGCGTTCACGCTCGGCCGAGCCGGGGTCACGCTCGGCCTTTGCCGCCCACGAGCAGCGTGTACAGGACGGCCATGCGCACCGGGACGCCGTTGGCGACCTGCGCCTCGATGACGCTGCGCGGGTCGTCGGCGAGCGGCCCCTCGATCTCGACGTCGCGGTTCATGGGGCCGGGGTGCATCACCAGGGCGTCCGGGTGGGCGAGCGCCAGCGCGGCGCGCGACACCTGGTAGCGGGCGCGGTACTCGGCGAGCGAGGGCAGGAGCGGCCCCGCCATGCGCTCGCGTTGCAGGCGCAGCGCCATCACCGCGTGCGCCCCCTCGACGGCGTCTACGAGGCGGTGCGTGAGGGTCACGCCCGGTCGCTCGCCGAGTTCGAACGGGAGCAGCGTGCGGGGGCCGCACAGCGTCACCTGCGCGCCGAGCTTCGTCCAGAGCTCGACGTTCGAGCGCGCCACGCGCGAGTGCGCCACGTCGCCGACGATCGCCAGCTTCACGCCCTCGAACCCGGCGAACTCGGGGAAGCGCGTCTTGAAGGTGTAGGCGTCGAGCAGCGCCTGGGTGGGGTGGGCGCGGCGGCCGTCGCCGGCGTTGACGACCCGGGCGTCGGTCCAGCGCGTGAGCTGGTGCGGCGCCCCGGAGGCCGGGTGGCGCACCACGTACAGGTCGGCCTGCATGGCGTCGATCGTGCGCAGCGTGTCCTTGAGCGACTCGCCCTTGCTGAGGCTGCTGGCGCCGGCCGCGAACGAGATGACGTCGGCCGATTGCGCGCGGGCGGCGCGCTCGAACGAGAGCCGCGTGCGCGTCGAGTTCTCGAAGAAGAGCGTCCCCACGGTGAAGCCCTGGAGCGCGGGCACCTTCTTGATGGTGCGGGTCATCACTTGCGCCATCACGTCGGTGGTGTCGAACAGCGCGGCGATCTGCTTGGGCGACCAATCGGCGAGGTCGAGGAGGTGTTTGGGGCGGGGGGCGGCGTCGGCGTCAACCGCCGCGCTCACGCGTTCGCCTCGGCCTGCTCGAGCAGCTCGACCCCGTCGGCGCCGTCGGTCTCGGTGAGCCGCACCTTCACCAACTCGGTGCGCGCGGTGGGGACGTTCTTGCCCACGTAGTCCGCGCGGATCGGGAGCTCGCGGTGCCCGCGGTCGACGAGGACCGCGTACTGGATCACCTTCGGGCGCCCCATGTCGACGAGCGCGTCGAGCGCCGCGCGGGCCGTGCGCCCCGTGTACAGCACGTCGTCGCACAGCACGATGCGCATGCCGGCGACGTCGAACGGCACCTCGGTCTTGCGCACGATCGGCTGCAGCGCGATCTCGGTCAGGTCGTCGCGGTAGAGGGTGATGTCGAGCTTGCCCGTGGGCGGGCGCACCCCCTCGAAGCGCTCGATCAGGTCGGCGAGGCGCTCGGCGATCGGCACGCCGCGGGTGTGGACGCCCACGAGCGCGAGGCCTTCGGCGCCTTTGTTGCGCTCGACGATCTCGTGCGCGATGCGCGTCAGGGCGCGCACCACTTCCTGATCGTCCATGAGGGTGGCTTTGTGGTGGGGGTTCATGCGGACTCCTTCTCGGTCTCTCCGGACCGGCTTAAAGGAACGGACGGTCGCGAAGGTCGCGGCCCGCCGCAGGCTACCAGTTGCCGTCGTTCAGGCCTTCGGCGCGGTGGGTTCGGTTCGGGGCAGCACCAGGTTGAGCACCACCCCCACGATCCCCGCCAGCCCGATGCCCTCGACGGTGAACTCGCCCAGGTGGAACGCCATGCCGCCCACGCCGAAGACGAGGATGACGGCCATGATCACCAGGTTGCGGGTCTCGGTGAGGTCGACCTGCGCCTTGACCAGCGAGGAAGCCCCGACCACCACGATCGATCCGAACAGGATGACGAGGATGCCGCCCATGACGGGCGTGGGGATGGTCTGCAGCACCGCGCCGAGCTTCCCGACGAAGGCGAGCACGATCGCGAACACCGCGGCGATCACCATGACGATCGGCTGGAAGGCCTTGGTCAGCGCGACCGCGCCGGTGACCTCGGAGTACGTGGTGTTGGGCGGTCCGCCGAGGAAGCCGGCGAGGCTGGACGCGAGGCCGTCGCCGAGGAGCGTGCGGTGCAGCCCCGGCTTCTCGAGGTAGTCGACGCCGGTCACGCCGCGGATGGCGATCACGTCGCCGACGTGCTCGATAGCGGGCGCGATCGCGACCGGGAGGATGAAGAGGATGGCGGGCAGCGAGAAGGTGGGCATCACGAAGGCAGGCATGGCGAGCCAGGCCGCTTCGCGGATCGGCGTCAGGTCGACCATTCCGAGGGTCGCGGCGAAGGCGTACCCGACGACCACGCCCACGAGGATGGGCACCAGCTTGGCCATCCCACGCGCGAACATGGCGGTCGCGATCGTTGCGACCAGCGAGACCAGCGCGACCGCGATCGCGCGTCCGGAGTAGGCGCCGACCGCCATGCCGGTGGCCATGTCGACCGCCACGGGTGCGAGCGCCAAGCCGATCACCATGATCACGGGTCCGGTGACCACGGGCGGCAGCACGCGGTGGACGATCCCCTGACCCCGCCAGCGCACCAGGGCGGCGAGGGCCACGTAGACGAGGCCGGCGGCGACGAGCCCGGAGAGCATGGCCGAGACGCCGAACTCGACGACCCCGTACGTGATGGGCGCGATGAACGCGAACGAGGACGCCAGGAACACCGGCACCTTGAAGCCGGTGACCACGTGGAACACGAGGGTGCCGGCGCCCGCGGTGAACAGCGCGACGTTCGGGTCGAGGCCCGTCAGGAGGGGCACCAACACCAGCGCCCCGAACGCTGTGAGCAGCATCTGGGCGCCGATGAGCACGGTGCGGGGGGTGAGGGCGGGGGACGCGGATGGGGTCACGGGGCCTCCTGGTGTCGAGCCGTCGCAGGGAGCCTAGCTTCGTGGGCGCCATCTCGGCGAGGGACTCGGCGGACTTCAGCGGGACTTCAGCGACGTGGGGTCTCCTGTCTTCAGGAGGCACCACCCATGAACCATCCCTTCCGAACCGCAGCCCGCACCTTGGCCCTCACCCTCGCCGCCACGCTCGCCTTCACCGCCCTCGCCGAAGACGATCTGAAGTTCGGCATCTACGACGACGACGGCCGCATCGTCGGTACCGTCGACGTCGAGTACGACGACGATCGTTCGATCGACGTCGAGCTGCTCCGCGGCTTCGAGGGCTTCGTGCGCATCGTCGTTCCGGGCGCCGACGGCGTCAACCAGGTCTTCGACGGCGCGATCGGCCCCGACGGCCTCGTCGTGATCGTGGACGGCTTCTTCGTCGACGCCGCCGAGTTCATGGCGCGCTTCGGCGACGACCTGCGCGTGCGCATCGAGTTCGAGGACGACGTCAGCGACGACTCGTTTGGCGACGACTTCGGCCGCGACGACGACGATGACGACGGCGACCGCGACGACGATGCCAACCGCGACGACGACGATGACGACGGCGATCGCGACGACGATGCCAACCGCGACGACGACGATGACGACGGCGATCGCGACGACGA
>JAGXHO010000235.1 GCA_024636105.1 Trueperaceae bacterium
GAGCACGCCCTCGGCGCCGTGCAGATCGGCGGCGAAGCGCGGGGCGAAGCGGCGGCCGACGTCGTCGGCGATCGCCTCGCTCGTGGCGCGCGCGAGCTCCTCGGTGCGGCGCGCCGTGTAGAAGCGCGCGAACCGAGCGAGGTCGGGCTCGGCGGCGACGGCCGCCCGCACCGCGGCGCGGACGGCGTCGGTCGCGGGATCGGCGCCCGAGGCTACGACCACGGGGTCGACGTCCTCGCGGTCGACAGCCTCGGGGAGGTAGAGCTCGTCGCGCGCGAGCGGGTCGGCGGCCTGCGCCACGTAGCGCTCCGCGTTGCCGACCGGCACGGTGATCAAGCGCTCGAGCCGGTCGAAGTCGACGCTCGCGGCGGCGCGTAGCCAGGCGCGACCGTGGAAGCGGGGCGCGGGGTCGCCGACGTCGACGCCCTGCACCTCGACGCCGTCGCCCAGCGTGCCGAACCACGCCCGCGCCACCGCTGCCGGGTCGCCTTCCGGCCGGCCCCGCCCGTCGCGCACCGCGTGGCAGCGGCGCCCGGCCCACGACGCCACCAGCCGCTCGAAGCCAGGGCGCCCCTCCCCCATGAGCACCGGCGGGTCGCCGCCGGCGAGTCGCGCGTCGGCCCCGTCGAACACGGCCGTCCACGTCGCTTCGCCGGGGCGCACCACCCGCAAGCCGCCTTCGGGATCGTCCACGACCTCCGCGCCGTCCGCCTCGAGGGCCCGGCGCACGAAGTCGGTGACCGTCAGTCGGGGCGCTACCGGGTCGAACTCGGGGAGCCGCGGCCCGGCGCTGTGGAGGCCGTCGAGCCGGCCCAGGTTCTCCTCCACGGCGGCCCTCTCGTCGGCATAGAGCGCCTTGGCGCGCTCGATCGTCGCCTCGAGTGCCGCCGTGGCCGCGGCGACGTCCTGCCCCATCAGCGCGCGCACGACCAGGTCGCGCAGGTCCTTCTCGAAGTCCTCGTCGGCGTCCTCGCCGGCGCCGGTCGCCTCGAGGATGGCCTCGACGTCGCCGAGCGTGTCGGCCACCGCCTGCAGGCGCTCGATCAAGCGGCCCACCACCCGCTCCTCCACCGAGCCGGCCACCACCAGGTTCACGACCGCGACCGTGCGGTGCTTGGAGGCGAGCCGCTGCACGCGCCCGATCCGCTGCTCGACCACCATCGGGTTCCAGGGCAGGTCGTAGTTGACCACCACGTTGCCCACCTGCAGGTTGATGCCCTCCGCGCCGGCATCGGTGCTCACGAGCACCTCGACCTCGGCGGGCTCGGCCCAGAAGCCGGCGATGGCGGCCGCGTTCGCCGTCGGCTGCCCGCCCCGCACCGTGCCCACGCGCGCACCGTCAGCGCGCAGGGCGTCGGCGACCGCCTCGACGGTCTCGGTGCGGCGGGCGAACACGACCACGCGCACGGGACCCCCGGCGCGGGCGCGCAACTCGTGGAGGAGCGCGCGCAACACGACCATCTTGGTGCCCGTGGGCGAGCGCGCCGCCAGCGCCTGGGCCTGAGCCGCGAGGTCCTCGTCCACCGTCCCGTTGGCCGCCATGGTGGCGAGCTGCGCGGCGAAGGCGGCCGGGCTCGACGTCACCGCCTCGGCGAGGCTCAGGCGCGTGAGCGCGTTCATGCCCGGCAGCAGCCGCCGCACCAGCCCGCGCAGCGCCTCCTCGACCTCGCCCGGTGGGCAAGCCTGGAGGGTGACGCGGCGCTCCGGGAACACCAGCCCCGAGCCACGCCGGTCCGTGCGCACCATCAGCTCGGAGAGGTGGCGCCGGAAGGCGTCGCGCGCGCCGGGCTTGAGCGCGCGACCGACGCTGGGGGCGTCGCCCAAGTACGTGCGCGCGAAGGCCTCGGGCGTGCCGAGCGTGTGCTCGATCCCCTTGGCCGCGCACAGCAGATCGACCAGCGAGTAGAGGTCCCACAGCCGGTTCTGGATGGGGGTGGCGGTGAGCATGACCACGTAGGTGAACACGCGGTCGGCGAGCGCCGCGCGCATCACGGTCGCGAGCCGCGGCGGGTCGGCGGTGCCGTGCAGGTTGCGCAGCCGGTGCGCCTCGTCGAGGATCAGCAGGTCGAAGGCGCCGGCGCGCAGCGCGTCCATGTGCTCGCGGGCGGTGGCGTACGTGGTGAGCACCACCGGCGCGCTCCCCGCCGCGAGCGCGCGCACGGCGCGGCCCGTGCCGATCTCGGCGCGCGTCGCGAACTTGCTCGCGAGCTCCTCGCGCCACTGTGGCAGCAAGATCTTGGGCGCGACGACCAGGGTGCGCCGCACCCGGCCGCGGGTGGACAGCTCGCTCAGGATCAGGCCGGCGCTGATGGTCTTGCCGAGGCCGACGTCGTCGGCGATGAGCGCCACCGGCGCGCGCCGACCGAAGGTGATCAGGTTGCGCACCTGATGCTCGAAGGGCTCGAGCAGGTGCGACCAGTGGCGGGCCGAGCGGACGTCCTCGCGGTCGCGGATGACCAACGGACTGGCGAGCGCGTGCTCGAGCGCAGCCAGATGGACATCGAGCGCGCCCTCGGACGGCGCGGCGGGAAGTCGCGGGAGCTGCAACGCCGACGCGGTCCAGGGGTCGGGCATGGGGGGATGATACGGGGACGCCGCCGCGCCCGCCGCGATGCGCACGAGCGTCTGCTTCGTGTCCGGGCGCATGGCGTCAGGGTCCCGACGCGGCGTACGGTGCCGAATGACCGACGCGGAGCACGCGACCCCCTCCGGACCCGCCGAGGCCGACGGCCGGTCGCTGCGGGTGCTGCTGACCGGCGCCAACGGCTACATCGGCATGCGCCTGCTGCCGCTGCTGCTCGCGCAGGGGCACCGGGTGCATTGCGTGGTGCGCGACCCCCAGCGCTTCCCCGTCGCCCACGACCCCGAGCGCGGCGTGTGGGTGCACCAGGCCGATCTGCTCGAGCCGCTCACCGCCGCCGACCTCCCCGAACACCTCGACGCCGCCTACTACCTGGTGCACAGCCTCTCGTCGGACGGCAACTTCACCGAACTCGAGGCGCGCGCCGCGCGCAACTTCGCCGAGTACGTCGGCGGCACCGGTGCGCGGCAGATCGTCTACCTGGGCGGCCTCGGCGACGACGGCGCCCTCTCGGCGCACTTGGCCTCGCGCCGCCAGGTCGAGCACGTCCTGCGCGAGGGACCGGTGCCGGTCACGGTGCTGCGCGCGGGCATCATCGTCGGTTCGGGCAGCGCCAGCTTCGAGCTCATCCGCGACCTCACGGAGAAGCTCCCGGTGATGGTCGCGCCCAGGTGGCTGCGCTCGCGCACGCAGCCGATCGCGGTGCGCGACGCGCTCGGCTACCTCGTCGGCGTGCTCGGCGAGCCACGCGCACTGGACGAGACCTTCGACATCGGTGGACCCGAGGTGCTCACCTACCAGACGATGCTGCTGCGCTACGCCGCGGTGCGCGGCCTGCGCCGCTGGGTGCTGCCGGTCCCGGTCCTCACGCCCCGGCTGTCGTCCTACTGGCTCTACTTCGTGACGTCGACGAGCTTCGCGCTGGCCCGCAACCTGGTCGACTCGATGAAGGTCGACGTCCTCGTCCGCGACGACCGCATCCGCAGCATCGTCCCGCTCGACCCCATCCCTTACGACGAGGCGGTGCGGCTCGCCTTCCAGAAGATCGAGCAGCAGTCGGTGGTGTCGTCGTGGACCGACGCCGTCGTCTCGAGCCGCAGCGCGCTCGAGCTCGACCGGCTGATCCAGGTGCCGACGCAAGCCGTCTACCACGACACCCGCCGGCGCGCGCTGCACGACCCCGAGGACGACGTCATCGAGCGCATCTGGCGCATCGGCGGCGCCACCGGCTGGTACCACGCCCAGTGGCTCTGGTGGCTCCGCGGGCTCCTCGATCGGCTCGTGGGCGGCACGGGCTTGCGCCGCGGCCGTCGGCACCCCTCGTCGCTGCGTGCCGGCGATGCGCTCGACTTCTGGCGGGTGTTGGTCGCCAACCGCGAGCGCGGCCGCCTCCTGCTGTACGCCGAGATGAAGCTTCCGGGCGAGGCCTGGCTGGAGTTCGAGATCGAGCGCGGCGCCGACGAGCGCCCGGTCCTGCGCCAAACCGCCACCTTCCGCCCGCGAGGGCTCGCTGGGCGCGCCTACTGGCTGTTGGTCACGCCGCTGCACGCGCTGGTGTTCGGTGGGCTGCTGCGCGGACTGGTCGACGCGGGGGCGAAGTCGCGGCGGGGTTGAGCGCCTTCGGCAGGACTGCACGCACCCGGTCGCATCGATGGTCAATCGTCGTACGCTGGCGTATCGATGAGGAGGCCTGTGTGGATACCGTGACGATCTCGCCCAAGTTCCAGGTGGTCATCCCCAAACGAATCCGCGAGGCGCTCGACCTGCACCCGGGTCAGAAGGTGCTCGCGATCCAGGTCGGCGACCGGGTCGAGCTGGTACCGCTCCTCGATCCGAAGGAGCGGCGTGGCTTCCTGCGCGGCATCGACACCGACGTCCTGCGCGAGCGGGATCGCTCGTGAACGTCGTCGACTCGTCGGCGTGGCTGGAGTACTTCGCCGACGCGCCCAACGCCAGCTACTTCGCCAAGGCGATCGAGGCCAACGAGGAGCTCCTCGTCCCCACCGTGACCCTCTACGAGGTGCACAAGCGCGTCCTACACCAGCGCGATGAGGCCGCCGCGCTGCAAGCGACGGGCGTCATGCTTCAAGGGCGCGTCGCCGACCTCACCACCGAGATCGCGCTCCTGGCGGCACGCCTGAGCCTCGAGCTCGGACTACCGATGACGGACGCGCTGATCCTGGCGACCGCGCGGGTCCATGAGGCGACGCTGTGGACGCAGGACGCCGACTTCCGTGGCGTGGAGGGCGTGCGATACCGGGTCAAGAAGGGCTGACGCGCGGTGCTGTGCAGCACGCGCAGCCGGACTATGTGCTATATGTGTTCCGAGGGAGCTGTCTCGTGCCGCAACTGCACCTGTACGTCTCGGACGACGTCGCCACCGCGCTGAAGGCGCGCGCCCGCGAGCAGGGCACGAGCGTCTCGAAGCTCCTCGCCGACATCGTCACCCGCGACGCGCAGCGGGCGTGGCCCGAAGGCTGGCTGGACCGCGTGGTCGGTGCATGGCCCGATCCCTGGCCCACGGTCGACGACCCGCCGCCCGAGGATCGGCGCCCGCTCTAGGTGCTCCTCCTCGACGCCAACGTCTGCATCGACGTCCTGCGCGGACGCCGCGACGTGGCCGCGAGCCTCGAAGCGCACGGGCCCGCCGGTCTGTTCCTGTGCTCGATCGTCAAGGCGGAACTCGTCTTCGGAGCCCGCCTCGCGAGCGACGCGCTCAGGGCCAACGACGTGGTCGACGCCTTCTGCGCACCCTTCCCGTCGCTGCCGTTCGACGACGCCTGCGTCGATGCCTACGCCCGCCTCCGCGCCGAACGGCGCACGGCCGGAAGCTCGATCGGCGCCAACGACCTCGCGATCGCGGCGATCGCCCTCACTCATGGCCTGGGGTTGGTCAGCGACGATCGCGCGGCGTTCGCGCGGATACCCGACCTGAACGTCGTCTCCTGGCGGGATGCCTGACGCTCAGGTCGCTGGCCCCCATCGCCCTCACCATCCGAGCGCGAACCAGAGCACCCGCGCCGCGAACCCCGATCCGGGGCGCGGCTCGTGCCCCGACTCGACCAGCCGCCACAGCGCCACCCGCCGCCCCTCGGGGCAGGACGCCTCGAGCGGCACGGTCTCCGCACCGTTCACCCGCAGGTCGAGGTCGAACGCCGTCCCCTCGACGAGCGGCCCACAGCCGGCGCCGGTGGCGAACGCGCCGACGGTGGTTTCGGCGGCCGTGTAGGGCGGGATGCCGTTCGGCATGAAGGGGATCGGGAGGTCCGAGACGCTCCCACCACCGTATCGGATGACGCGGTCCTCGGTGCCGTGGATGTGCAGCACGCGCGCGGGTCCGCCGGCGCCGCAGATGGGGACCGGGTCGGTTTCCAGCGCGCCGGCGATCGTCACCACCGCCGAGAAGCGCTCGGGGAAGTCGCACGCCAGCCGGTAGGCCATGAAGCCGCCGTTCGAGTGGCCGAAGAGCATCACCTCGGAGACCGCCATCTCCTGCGCGATCTCGTCGATCAAGCGCGTCAGGTACCCCACGTCGTCCACCGGGAAGCCGTACAGGTTGCAGCACGCCTCCGAGGCGTTCCAGAAGCGCCGGCTGAGGCTGTCGATCGCACCCTGCGGGCGCACGACCGCCACCCCGAGCACCTCGGCGGCGGTCGCGAGCGGGAACAGGTCCTCGACCTGCGCGGGGCTCGACTGGTAGCCGTGCAGCACCACGAGCAGCGGCGTGGGGACGTCGGGGTCGTGGTCGGGGGGCGGCACGACGAGCGCCGGGCGCGCACCACCCACGACGAAGGAACCCGGCACCGGCACGGTGCTTCCGCACCCGGCGACCAGGGTGGCGAGGACGAACGTAGCCAACAGAAGTGGGCGCAGCGGGGGCCGGCGCATGGGTCAAGGCTACCTCTCGCCGTTGCGGTGGACGGTGGGGCCGGCACACGCAGCGCGCACGGCGGGCGCAACCGTACCGACAGGTACCCCCTCCGTGGTGCACGATGGCCCTTTCGAGACCGGTGCGTGGCCCAAGGGTCGCCCTGCGTGGAGGTGGCGGTATGACCAAGCTTACGTGGCGTGAGGTGTTCTTGACGGCGCTGGCGGTGGGATCGCTGGCCGGCTGCGGAGGACCTGCGGAACCGGCGGACGCCGGCCTGCAGGGCACGTGGCTGGTCACCCCCACCGCCGGCGACCTCGAGTTCTTCGGCTCGGACGGTCCGGTCACGGTCGCGTTCGCGGGCACCGACGTCGGTACCGTTGCGCTGCGCGCGCTCCGCGAGGCGAGCGGGGCGGTGGCCTGCGGGACCCTGGTGTTCGCGGTCGAGGGCGATGAGCTGCTGCTCTCCTCACCCCGCTGGTTCGACGCGGTCTTCGACCTGACCGAGGAGGTCGACGACACCGTCACGATCGCCAACGCGGACGTCGTCGCGACCTTGACGCGCGTCGCCGGCGCCGGCCCGGTGCCCGCGTGCGCCACGACCGACACGACCGTCATCGCCACGCTGCCGTTCCTGGCGAGCTCGTTCGGCAACCTGTCGGCGCACGCCGGCACGCTGTACCTGAACGTCGACGACGACCCAGGCACGGTCGTCGGCTACGACGTGGCCACCGACATGCTGGGCGCGGGCCGAGTGTTCACCACCTCCAGCGGGGGCGGCGTCCACCGCTGGGTCGTCGGGGCGCGCGACGCGTCGCGGTTCTACGGCCACTGCGGCTGCGGCGGCTCGACCACGCTCAACGCGATCGACCTCGACCTCGACACCGTCCTCGCGTCCGTCGACACCGACCTCGACGCCGCGGTGTCCTTCTCGTTAGACCACGGCGAGTTCGCCGACGGAGCGCTCATCGTCGGCGGCCGCACCCGAGACGGGTCGAACGCGAACCACCTCGCGCAGGTCGACCCGGACACACTCGCGCTCTCGAACGAGCGCAACGTCCTCGAGGACCTGTCGTTGATCGACGTCGCGCTCGACGACGGCGCCCTGTTCGGGCTCGTGTACCTTCCGGGCGGCCCCGCCCTCGTCGCCATCGGTGGCGACGGGCGCGCGACGGCCACCTACCCACTGCCCGACCTCGCCGCGCTCCAGCCCGTCGGCGCCGCGGCGCTCGACGGGGTCCTGTACGTGGCGGCCAGCGACTACGAGACGGGCACCACGTTCTTGCTCGCGGTGGAGCTCCCATGAACCGATCCCACGCACGCCCCTGGCTCTTTGCCCTCGCGGCGCTCGCGCTGCTCGCCGGCTGCTCGCCCTCCGCGCCGACCGCCCTCGACCTCGACGGGGCCTGGGTCGTCGCCTGGGACGGTGGGGGTCCGCGGCCGGACTTCGCGACCACCGGCGCCATGACGCTCGACGTCGCCGGCGATGTCGCCCGCTTCGTCGGCCAAGACGAGGCCTCGGGGGTCAAGCGCTGCGTCGACCTCGACGTGCGCGTGCTCGCCGGCACGCTCGTGGCGCTCGAGGCACCCACGCCGTTCGAGAGCGGGACCGAATCCTGGGCCTTCCTCGCGACGCGCGTCGACGCGGACACGGTCCGCTGGAGCAATGACGCCGAAGTCCTGACCCTCCGCCGCCGCACCGGCGCCCCGCCGATCGCCGACTGCGCGGCGGCGTCGGTCGCGCTGGTGGCGGAGCTGCCGGTCGTCGCGGCGCGTTCGATGAAGCTGCAGGCCGTCGGCTCGACGCTCTACCTGAACACCGGCGACGACGGCGTCCCCATCGTGGGCATCGCGGCGGCGACCGGTGCGATCACGTCTTCGCGCACGCTCACCGACGGCGTCGACTTCGGCAGCCCCGAGCCCTTCTTGTTCGCGGCCGCGAGCGACGATCGCTTCTTCGGCACCTGCCGATGCGGTCGCAGCGATCGCTTCACCCACTTCGACCTCGAAACCGATACCGCGCTCGATCAGATCGAAACGGAGGCCACGGGCACCCACCTGAGCATCCGGTTCGGGTACTTCGACGCGACCGCCCCGGCCTTGGTCGTGGGCGGCACCGGCCTCGTGGACGGCGGGGACGTGGCGCCCAACCGGCTCGCGACGCTCGATCCCGTCACCTTCGCCGTCACCAGCACCCGCGACGTCTTGCCCACCGTGCGGGTCGACGACGTCGCCTGGGTCGGCGACCGCCTGGTCGCGCTCATCGGCGAAGGGGACCGCTTCGGCGACGTGGCGGTGGTGGGCGCCGACGGACGAGCGAACGAGACCTACGCGCTGCAGGGCGCGTTCGAAGGGTACGCCCAAGGCATCGCAGGTGTGGGGAACGTGCTGTACGTCGTCACCGAGGACTTCGCGACCAACCGGGTGCTGCTCTACGCCGTCGGGCTCGACTGATCGGGGGGCGCGACCGGTGCCGGCACCGACCGGCGCCGGCACGCCCTACCCAACGCGAGCGTCCACCGAGACCCCCCGCCCGCGCCCCCACGCCGCCACCTTCCACGCGGCGAACGCCAGGTCCGCGAGGTAGCCCACCGCCATCATGATGGCGATCTCCGGGACGAAGTCGAAGGCTTGCCCCAGCGACACCCCGCGACCCAGGAAGCGCTCGATGAGCGCGACCGCGACGAGCGCGATCGCCGGGACCAGCAACAGGTGCGGCGCCACCGCCAGCGCCACGCGCGGCGCGCGCCAACCACGCGCCCGTTCGCGCCAGCGAGGCAGGCGCCGGGCGTCGCGCGCGATCACGGCGAGCTGCACCGCGAAGGCGAGCGCCAGGATCCAGCCGATCGCGCGCATCCCGATGGGCGGCGAGCTGGGCGTCTCGCCCACCAGCAGGTCGCGTACCCCGTTCGTGACGTCGCCGTACGCGAGGATCGCCGAGGGCAGCGACGACTGGTTGGCGAGCAGCACCACGCCCAGGTCGAGGTCGGGGAACAGCGCCGCCTCGGCCTTGAAGAACTCGTTGGTGCCGCCGTGCTGCACGATGCTGCGGCCGCGGTGGGTGCCGACGATCCAGCCGGCGGCGTAGAAGCCGCTGGGGGCGGACGGGGCATGAAGCGTCAGCATGCCGGCGCGCGACAGCACCCGCTCGCCGTCCAGCGCGCCGCCGCCGTTCATCGCGAGCAGGAAGCGCGCCATGTCGTTCGCCGTCGACACCACGTACCCGGCAGGGAGGGCGAAGGCGCGGAATCGCTGCTCGCGCGGCCAGGCGACGCCGAACGCCAACAGGTGCCCGCGCGCCAGACCCGCGGCGCGCGCGGCGTCGGGATCGGTGAAGGTGCGCTCCATGCCAAGCGGCTCGAGGACGTGGGCGTGGAGGTACTCGGCGTACGGCTCCGCCGACGCCACCTCGACCAGGTGCCCGAGCGTCGCGTAGTTCGGGTTGAAGTAGTGGAAGGCCTCGCCCGGGGCTGCGATCGGCACCGCGCGCCGCAGGTCGCGCACGCCCGCTTCGATGGTGGCGTCGTCCGCGAGCTCGGGTTGGTCGCGGTAGCGCAGATCGGACAAACCGCTGGCGTGCCCGAGCAGGTGGCGCAGGGTGATGCGCGCCGATGCGTCCGGGTCGGCGACCTCGAACCAGGGCAGGTACGCGCGCACCGGCGCGTCGAGGTCGAGGCGGCCGTCCTCGACGAGCTGCATCACGGCCAGGCCGGTGAAGGCCTTGGCGATCGATCCGATGTAGAGCGGTGTGTCGGCCGTCATGGCCTGGCCGCCGCCGGCGTCGCCGAAGCCGCGGGCGTGCACGACCTCGCCCCCGGACGTGATCGCGAGCGCCACCCCGGGGATGGCGTGGGCGCGCATGCGGTCGACGACGAAGGCGTCGATCGCGGCCAGGTCGGCGGCGGACGGGGCGGCTTGGCCGACCGCGAGGGGACCCAGCAGCAAGAGGACGAGTGCGGCGACGCGGCGCATGGTGGAGGCCTTCCCGGGGCGCCTTGGGCGCCCGCACCTCCGACCGTAGACGAGCCCGCAGCGGGCTGCCGGTACTCCCGTCCCGCGCGCGCCGGCGCTACACTCAATGCTCATGGACCTCGGCATCGGCGTCATCGGTTGCGGCACCATCGCGAGCGCGTACCTCCAGAACCTCACCCGCGCCCCCGGCGCGCGCTTGGTGGCGCTCGCCGACCTCGACGTCGCGCGCGCGCACGCGCTCGCCGCCACCTTCGGCGTGCCCCACGCGCTCGCTCCGGACGAACTGCTCGCACGCCCCGACGTCGACCTGGTCGTCGACCTGACGATCCCCGCCGCGCACTACGACGTCAACCGGCGGGCGCTCGAGGCCGGCAAGGCCGTCTACGCCGAGAAGCCGATCGCCGCCACCGCGGCCGAGGCCCACGCCCTGGTCGAGCTGGCGGCGCGCGTCGGCCAACCGCTGGGCGGCGCGCCCGACACCTTCCTCGGCGCCGGCCTGCAGACGGCGCGCGCCGCGCTCGACGAGGGCGTCATCGGCCGCCCCTTCGCGGCGGTGGCGCACATGGTCTCGAGCGGACCGGAGCGCTGGCACCCCTCACCCGACTTCTTCTACCAGCCGGGCGCCGGGCCGCTGCTCGACATGGGCCCCTACTACGTCACGGCGCTGGTCTCCCTGTTCGGCCCGGTCGCGAGCGTCGTCGCCGACGGCGGCCGGACCTGGCACGAGCGCGCGATCGGCAGCGGCCCACGTGCGGGCGCGGTCTTCCCGGTCGACATCGAAACGCACGTGACGCTGCTGCTGCGCTTCGCGTCGGGCGCCCGAGCGACGCTGCTGACGAGCTTCGACGTCCAGGCGTCCGAGCTGCCGCGCATCGAGGTCTTCGGTGAGCGCGGCACGCTGGCGCTGGCCGACCCCAACACCTTCGCCGGACCGGTGCGCGTGCGCGCCACCGCCGACGACGCCTGGCGCGAGGTCCCCGCCGTACCCGGGTTCACCCGCAACGCGCGCGGCATCGGCGCGCTCGAGCTGGCCGCCGCGCACCGTGCGGGCCGCGTACCACGCGCTTCGGGCGCGCTGGCCGCGCACGTGCTGGACGTGCTCGAAGGCGGACTGACCGCCCTGCGCACCGATGCGCGGGTGGCGATCGACAGCCGACCCGAGCGCCCCGCTCCGCTCACGACCGACGACCTCGCCGCACTCGGCTGGACCCAGGAGGCCCCCGCATGACCACCCCCGCGCTCGGCCTGCAGCTCTACACCGTCCGCAACAGCGAACTACCGCTGGACGCGCTCCTCGCCGCCGTGGCGGCCGCGGGCTACGACGGCGTCGAGGCGGTGGGCACCCAGAACGTCGCTCCCGAGCGGCTTCGCGACGCGCTGGCCGACGCCGGCCTCGCGCTCGCTTCGGCGCACGTGCCGCTGACCGCCTTCCGCTCGGACCCCTCCGCGATGGTCGCCGCTCACCGCACGCTGGGCACGCCCCTGCTCGTGGTGCCGTGGCTGGCTCCGGAGGACCGCCCGACCGAACTGACGGGCTGGCGCGCGCTCGGTCGCGAGCTCGATGGCTACGGCCGAGCGCTGGCCGACGACGGCTTCGCGCTGGCGTACCACCACCACGATTTCGAGCTGGCCGCGCTGGACGGCAGCGACGGCCTGACCGCGCTGCTCGAGGCGGCCGCGCCCGAGAACGTCAGCCTGGAGCTCGACACCGGCTGGTGGGCAGCGGTCGGGCGCGACCCGATCGCGGGCATGCACGGCTGGGGGCGCCGCGTGAAGCGCCTGCACCTCAAGGACCTGGTCGCGGGGCAGACCCCACCCTGGGTGGACGTGGGCGACGGCATGATCGACGTCACGGGCGTCCTGGCGGCGGCCCAGGCGCACGGTGTGCCGTGGGCGATCGTCGAGCACGATTCTCCGAGCGATCCGATCGCGACGCTGCAGCGGAGCGCGGCGGCGGCGTTGGGGGTGCTCGGGCGGGGGTGAGGGCGCGCGGCGCCGGGCGATCGCCGGGCCCTAGGAAGTCCCGGACTTGTGAACGTACCGTGACCGGGCGACGCTGCGCGTCATCGTGGACTGCACGGGTCGCCGCGGTTGGGTCTCCGCCCTGCCGCGCTACCTCGCGAGCGAAAGGACGCGTCATGTCGGAGGTCGCCCCGCGGTCCTGGAGTCCGGCCACGTTCGTCTTGATCGGGATCAACGTGGTGGTGTTCGTGATCCTGAACGTCTTCCCCGCCACCAGAACGGCACTTCTGATCGATCCTCAGAACGTCCTCCAAGCCCCATGGACGGTCGTCACCGTGTCGTTCTCGCACGAGCTTTGGTTCCACCTCGCCCTCAACATGATGCTGGTCTTCGTGTTCGGCCGGGAGCTCGAGCGCCTCGTCGGGGGCGGATCCGTCGTCCTGACCTACCTCCTCGCAGGCGTCATCGGCGTCCTGACGATCATCCCCTTCGCGAGCGTCATCCAGTGGACGGGGCCTGTGGCCGGCGCCTCGGCGGCAGCGTTCGGCGTCGTAGCGGCGTTCGCCGCGATGCGGCCAGGCACAATCATCTTCAAGGGGAAGGCGTGGCAGTGGCTGGTGGCGTTGTTCGTCACCAACCTCGTGCTCACGGTGCTGAACCCAGAGGTCTCGATCGGTGGGCCGGCGCACGCGGTGGGGATCGGTGTGGGGTACGGGTTGGGTGCGTGGATGAAGCAGAGAACGCGGCTGGGGCACGAACTCGTTTCGTAGCCTGCGCCGTCCGCGACGGCTTGCCCCCGGGCGTTGGTCCAACGTCCCTACGCCGGCTCGACGTCCTCCCCCCGCGCCGGGTAGTCCTTCTGGATCGAGAAATCGACGGCGGTGAGCAGGTCGTCGAAGCGCGGGCGCGCGAACGGCATCGTCTGCACCGCGCCGTAGTAGAGCGTGCCATCGGGGCGCACCAAGAAGACGCCGGGCTCGCTGAAGCGCGCGGGCTCCTCGATGCCGATCGAGGTGACGCCCTTGCTGCGGCTCACGTAGAGCCCCCAGCGGCGCGCCTCGGCGAGCGTCAGACCGTAGGCGAAGCGCACGCGCTCGGCGCGCACCTTCTCCGCCATGCGCGCCGCGCGCTCCTCGCCGTCGCCGCTGAGCGCGAGCACCTTGACGCCGCGCGAGGCGTACTCGGGCTCGAGGCGCTCGAGCTCGAGCAGGTACTTCGCGCACACCGGGCAGTGGAGGCCACGGTAGAAGACGAGCAGGTCGAAAGCGTCGCCCGGCGCCTCGCCGAGGACGTAGCGGCCGCCTCCGACGAGCGGGACGTCGAGCGCGGGGACGGGGAGGCGCGGCACGAGCGGGGTGGGGAGGGTCATATCGAATGGTCGCACAGCGGTGGCGACGGACGCGGTCGGGTAGCGAACGCGGCGTGGACGGGCGCCCACGACCGACGCCCCGCGCGCGTCACACCGCCAACTTCCGCTCCCGCAGCGAGATGTAGAGCCCGCTCCCCACGATCACCGCGATGCCCACCCACGAGACCGCGTCGGGCAGGTCGCCGAACGCGAGGAAGCCCACCAGCGTCGCCCCCACGATCTCGGCGAAGCCCACCGGCGCGAGCCACGACGCCGGCGCGAAGTCGAACGCCTTGACGACCAGGTAATGGCCCAGCGTCGCCGCCGCCCCGAGCGCCACCATCACGAGCAGTTCGTGCGGGCTGGGCGTCAGCCACGTCGGCAGGACCCACGCCGACAGGAACGCCGTGCCGACGAGCGCGCTGTAGGTGAGCGTGACGAGCGGCGGTGCGGTGCCGGCGAGCTTGCGGGTGACCAGCAGGTAGACGCCGTGGACCACCCCCGAGGCCAACCCCAGCAAGGCGAACGGCTCGAACGCGCCGAGGTCCGGTCGCAGCAGCACCATCACCCCCGAGAAGCCGACGAGCACGGCCAGCACCCGCCGCCAGCCGATGCGCTCGCGCAGGACGATCGGCGCCAGCGCCGTCACCACCAGCGGCGAGACGAAGAAGAGCGCCAGCACGTCGACGAGCGGCAGC
>JAGXHO010000236.1 GCA_024636105.1 Trueperaceae bacterium
CGTTCGAACCGATCGAGTACGAGGGCCGCACGCTCGCCGACGGCGGCATCTGCAACAACCTCCCGGTCGACGCGCTGGCGCTGATGCGCGCCGAGATCACCATCGCCTCGGACGTCACCGCGTCGCGGCGTGCCGGGTTCGCGCACCCCGACGCCGACAAGGCCTCGTGGTGGTCGCGGATGGTGGCGACCGTGACGCTCGAGCGCCGAACCCCGCTCGCGACGGTCACGCTCCGCTCGACCGACATCATGATGCGGCTCCTCACCGACACTCGCTACGTCCACCACCCGGCCGACCTGCGCGTCCAGCACGAGTTGCCCGAGGTCCGCCTCGAGTCGTTCTGGGACCTCGACGCGATCGTCGCGAAGGGCGAGACGGGCGCCGAGGCGGCGTTCCGCGCCGAACCCGCGCTCTTGCGCCGGTTGCAGACGAGCACGGGGGCGCCGGGCGAGCGGCGCCCGCTGCCGGACCCGGACACCGACGCCAGCGACGCGACCGGGCGCGATGCGAACGCGCGCGGCGCGCGCGTGGCGGGCGGGGCCGTCCGGTCGACGGCCACGCGGCCGAACCGGCGCCGGGGGTAGACTGCCCGCCATGGCCGAACCTTCGCGTCCCCAAGCGCCTTCTCGCTCCGCGCGGCCCTCGCGCACCGAACCGCCCGCCACCTTCGGTCAACGGGTGTGGACCGAAGTCCGCGGCTACGCCGAAGCGCTGGTCATCGCCTTCCTGGTCGTCACGTTCGTCTTCAACACCGTCGGCGTGGTCGGCAGCTCCATGCGGCCGAACCTCGACGGTGGCGTCGGGAGCAGCAACCTGATGCAGTCCCTCCTGACCGGCGACCGCGTCTTCATCCCAAAATACGAGACCTGGCTGCGGCGGGCGGGGATCCTCGGCCCGTACCGGCGCGGCGACATCGTCGTGGTGCGCGACCCGGCGAACTCCCCCACCGCGCTCGAGACCGACACCCGTCCGTTCTTCATCAAGCGCGTGGTCGCCATCCCGGGCGACCGCCTGCGCATCGAGGCCGGGCAGGTCGTGATCAACGGCCACCCGATCGATCAGGGGTTCATCGAGGGCACGGGCGAGATCACCGCCGACCGGCAGGACTTCCCGGTCATCACCACCCGCGACGGGGCCCTCGAAGGGCTCGTCGTCCGCTTCGCGACCACGCCGTCGGGCACACCCGCCCCCGACTTGCCGGTCGCCGGCTTCTACCCGCCGGCGCTGCCCGTCGGGGACCCTCGGGTGCAGCTGTACTACGGCCTCACGCTCGACTCGTTGGCGCCGATGCCCGCCAACGCCGCCGATGGGGAGCCGTTCGTCCACGAGCTGATCCTGCCGGACGGCCACTACTTCGTCATGGGCGACAACCGGCAGCGGGCGCGCGGCGGCAGCGAGGACTCGCGCCTGTTCGGACCCGTCCCGCTGATGTCGATCGCCGGCAAGGCCACCGCCATCATCTGGCCGCCCCGGCGCGACGGCGCTTGGAACTGGCGCGCGCTGCGGCCGCCGGCCGCGTTCGCCGCGGTTCCCGACCCGTCAGCGATGGACGGCCGCTGAGCGACGTGAACGCCCCGAACGCGCCGCAGCCGCGCGGCGGCGTGGCGGTCCAACTGGCGCGCACGGCCGTCGTACTGCTGCTCGGGGTGGCGGTCGCGGTGTTCGGCGTCACGACCGTCGGCATCGAGGGCGACTCGATGGCGCCGACCCTGCACGACGGCGAACGAGCGCTGGTGCCGCGCTACGAGACCTGGTGGCTGCTCGCCACGGGGCGCACCAGGTCGGCCGGCGACGTCGTGTACTTTCGACCGCCGGGCGCGGCGCCGACCTCATGGGTCGATCGCGTGACCGGCGGCCCCTTCCTGATCAAGCGGGTCGTCGCCACCGCGGGTGCGACGATCGCGATCGAACGCGGCCGGCTGGTCGTCGACGGTGCGGTCGTGGACGAGCCCTACCTCGACGGCACGCGGGTGCCCCCGACCGGCCTGTCGGCCCGCAGCGTGCCCACTGCCAGCGTGTTCGTGCTGGGCGACAACCGCGGCCCGCTGGCATCGCGCGACTCGCGCGCCTTCGGCGCCGTGCCGCTCGCCCAGGTGGCGGGGCGTGCGGCTTGGGTCGTGTGGCCGCCGTTCCGGCGTGGCTCCGATGGGGCGTGGACGTGGAACGTGCGGCGGCTCTGAGCGCTTGCCCGCAGGCGGCCGGACGTCAGGCCTCCGCGCGCCGTCCATCGAGCGCCAGCACGTCGGCGCGCGCCTGCATCGCGGCGAGGACGACGGCGACGTGGTCCCACAGGTCGACGCCGAGCTCCTCGGCGGCCCGCACCACCCCCTCGCGGTCGACGCCGCGCGCGAACGCCTTGTCCTTGAACTTCTTCTTGAGGCTCTTGAGCTCCAGCTGACGAAGGTCCTTGTCCGGCCGGACGAGGGCGGCCGCGGTGATCAGACCGGTCACCTCGTCGCACGCGTACAGCACCTTGGCCAGGCGCGTCGTGCGCGCGACGCCGGTGTGGTCGGCGTGCCCGAGGATCGCGTCGAGCATGACGTCGGGCGCCCCGTGCTCGCGCAGGTACGCCACGGCGACGAAGGGATGGCCGCCCTCACCGAGATGCGGATGGCGCTCGTAATCGAGGTCGTGGAGCAGCGCGGTGGCGGCCCACAGGTCGACGTCGGCGCCTTCGCGCTCGGCGTAAGCGGCCACGGCGGCTTCGACGGCGAGCATGTGGTGGCGCAGGCTCTCGCTGGCGGTCCATTCGATCATCAGGTCGTGGGCGGCTTCACGGTCGAAGGTCATGGGTCCGAGCCTAACGCTCCGACGACCCGCGCGCGGCCGATGGTAGGCTCACCCCATGGCGGCGCTCGATCTGCACGTGGTCGACGACCTCGCCGACGCGTGGGTGCCGCGCTTCATCGAGGCATGCCACCACGCCGTCGCGGCGCGGGGACGGTTCGTCGTGGCGCTGGCGGGCGGCGGCACGCCCCTGCCTGGCTACCGCCGCTTGCGCGACCGCCGCGACCTGCCGTGGGAACGCGTCTGGGTCACCTGGGGCGACGAGCGCGACGTACCGTCCGACCACCCGGATCGCAACGAACGAGCCGCGCGCGAGGCGCTGCTCGACGCCGTACCCATCCCGGCGGAGCACGTCGTCGCATGGCCGTATGGGCCCGATCCACGCGCGTCCGCGCGCGCGCACGCGGAGGCGCTCCACGCCCGGTTCGGCGAGCCGCTCGACCTCGACCTCGCTCTGCTCGGCTTGGGTGCGGACGCCCACACGGCCAGCCTCTTCCCCGGCACCGGCGCCAGCGCCGCCGAGGGCACGACCGTGGTCGTGCGTCCCGACGCCGACGGTCCGGCACGGCTCTCGCTCACTGCGGGCGCGCTCGCCCGTGCCCGCGAAGCGTGGGTGCTGGTCGCGGGTCGCGACAAGCGCGACGCGCTGGCGCGCACGCGCACCGCACTCCAGGGCGGCGGTCCGATCGATCCCGAAGTGATGGACGCGCTTCCGCTCACCGCGGTCCGGCCGCGCGAGGCGCTGCGGGTGTTCGCGGATGCCGCGGCGGCCGGCGAGCCGGACGCCGGCCCTGCGAACGACCCAACCGCGAGCGACGCGTCGACCGCCGAACCCGGCGGCGCGAGCGATTCCGCCTAACCCCAGCGCAGCGCAAGCCCGTCGAACGGGTTCGCGAGGCCCGGGTGCACCGGGTACGCCCGCACGCCGTACACGAGGCGCCCGCTGATCGTCGGCGCGAAGCGGGCCACGTAGCGGTGGCCCCCGTCCGGGTAAGTCTCCACGTGGTTCATCGGCGCGCGGTGCAGGTGCCGCTGCAGGCCGTCGCCCTCGAGCCCGTACACCACCTCGACGACCAGGTCCGCGCCCAGGAGCCCGCGCGGGTTGAGGACCGCTTCGACCTCGATCGCGTCGCCCACGTGGCGCACGCCGTCCGTCGCGGGGTGGCCTTCGAAGTAGACGGTCGGCCAGTGTTCGAGCACCTTCTTGCGCCATGCGGCGAGCTCGCCGGCGAGGGCGTACCCGTCTTCGGCGAACGCCACACCGCGCGCGCTGGCGGGCGCGTAGTACGTCTCGACGTAGTCCTTGACCATGCGCTGGGCGTTGAAGCGCGGCGTGACGCTCGCGATCGCCTGCGCCGACCGACCCATCCAGGCGGTGGGCACGCCGTCGTCGTCGCGTGCGTAGTAGAGCGGCACCACCTCGCGCTCGAGCAGCGCGTACAACTCGTCCGCATCCGCCGCGTCGGCGCGGGCGTCGCTGGCGTAGGCGCGGTCGCCTCCGATCGCCCAGCCGTTGCCGCCGTCGAACCCCTCGGGCCACCAGCCGTCGAGGATGCTCAGGTTGAGCACGCCGTTCATCGCCGCCTTCTGACCGCTCGTGCCCGAGGCCTCGAGCGGGCGCCGGGGCGTGTTGAGCCACACGTCCACGCCGCGCGTGAGCGCGCGACCGACGGCCATGTCGTAGTCCTCGACGAACAGCACCTTGCCGTGGAAGCGCGGATCGGCCGACAGCCGGTGGATCGACCGGATGAACTCCTGCCCCGCCTCGTCCGCCGGATGCGCCTTGCCCGCGAACACGAGCTGCACGGGCCGCGCCGGATCGGAGAGCAGGCGCTCGAGTCGATCGAGGTCGCGGAAGATCAGCGTCGCGCGCTTGTAAGTCGCGAAGCGACGGGCGAAGCCGATCGTGAGCGCCTCGGCATCGAACAGCTCGCCGATGTCGGCCATGTCGGTCGGGCTCGCCTCTTGCCGGTCGAGCTGGCGGCGCACCCGACGGCGCAAGAACCGCACGCTCTGCGCCTTCATGTCCTGGCGCGCACGCCAGAGCGCCGCCGGATCGAGGTCGTGGACGTCGGCCCACATCGCCCCCTCGTCGAGTCGTTGCGGCCAATCCTCGGGCAGCACGCCGTCGAGCAGCTCACGGATCTGCGGCGCGAGCCAGGTGCCGGCATGCACGCCGTTCGTCACGTGGCCGATCGGCACCTCGTCCTCGGGGACGCCGGGCCAGAGCTCGGACCAGATCTTGCGGCTCGTCTCGCCGTGGAGCTTCGCGACGCCGTTGCGTCCGGTGGTGAAGCGCAACGCCAGCGCGGGCATGCTGAAGACCGGCCCCCACCCGTGGTCGGCGCGGCCCAACTCCATGAAGTCGTGCTGCCGCAGCCCCAGCTGCCCCCAGTACCCGCCGAACGCTTGAGCGACGAGCTCGAACGGGAACGCGTCGTTTCCCGCGGCCACCGGCGTATGGACCGTGAACACCGTGCTCGCCGCGACCGCCTCGCGCGCCTGCTCGAACGGCACGCCCTCGGCGACCAGCTCGCGGCAGCGCTCGAGCGCCATGAAGGCCGAATGCCCCTCGTTCATGTGCCACGACGTCGGTGCGACGCCGAGGGCCCGCAGCATGCGCACGCCACCTACGCCCAGCACCATCTCCTGGGCGATGCGGGTGCGCTGGTCGCCACCGTAGAGCCGTGCCAGCAACGCGCGGTCGTCGGGGTGGTTCTCGGGAAGGTCGATGTCGAGCAGCACGACCGGCACGCGACCGACGCGCGTTCGCCACGCGCCGACCACGACATCCCGGCCGAAGACCTGCACGCGCACGCGCACCGCTTCGCCGTCCTCGCCGACGATCGCCGTCAGCCCCAGATCGAAGGGGCTGCGGCGCGCGTACACGGCCTCCTGGCGGCCATCCGGAGCCACGCGCTGATGGAAGTACCCCTCGGGGTACCACAGGCCGACCGCGGTGAGCGGGACGCCCAGGTCGCTCGCAGCCTTCGTGTGGTCGCCCGCGAGCACCCCCAGGCCGCCGGAGTACAAGGCGACGCCCTCGTGCCAGCCGTACTCGGCGCAGAAGTAAGCGTAGGAGTCCTGCGCGCGATCGGGGTGCGCGCGGCCGAACCAACTCGGGTCGGCGAGGTACGCGTCGAACCGCGCGACGACGCGCTCCAGGTGCGCCAGGAACTCGGGGTCGGTGGCCTTGACCTCCAGCCGCTCCTGCTCGATGTCGCGAAGCAGCACGATCGGGTTGTGGTCGACGCGCTCCCACAGATCGCGGTCGAGCTCGCGGAACAGGCCGCGCGCGTCGGGCTCCCAGGTCCAGAACAGGTTGCGGGCCAGCTCGTCGAGGCGGGCGAGCGGGGTCGGGAGGTGGGGCAGGACGGTGACGCGTCCGAGGATGTTCATCGTGGCTCTCCAAGTCCCCGGCAGGGGGCGTCGGAAGGGTACCACCCGTCCTCCAGGTAGCCTGAACCATGCGCGGCCCCAGCACCCACCACCCGCTCGCCGCCGTCGCCCTGGCGGCGATCCTCGGCGCGACCTCCGCGAACGCCCGAGCCGCAGACCTCCATGCCTTCGTCGGCGCGGACGCCGGCGGACTCCGGGCGCGCGCCGTCCTCGCCGACTTGCGGGTCGCCGACCCTGGGCTCGCCGGCGACCGCTTCGCCGCAGGCTTCGCGCGCACCGAAGCCGCGGCGTCCGCAGCCCTGGGATGGCGGCGCACCGCCGTCG
Organism: Trueperaceae bacterium; assembly: GCA_024636105.1. Next base: position 6,511 of record JAGXHO010000236.1, read on the forward strand.
CGGGACCCGTGGGCAACCTCGTGCTCGAGGGCGCGATCGGCGTCGGCAGGTCCGCAGCGGGCGACCTGCGCTCGAGCATCGAACTCGGTGCGCGCGGGGTGGCGGGCCCCGTGGCGCTCGCCGTCCACGCGGCGTACGGGAACCGCATCCCGTTCGCCTGGCCGGAACTCACGGTCGCGACGCCGGCTGCGCCCCCCGCCGATCCGAGGCTCCGCACCGGCTCGGGCGCCGCGGAACCCATCGTCGCTGCGAGGACCAGCGCCGCCTGGCGCATCGACCGCAGCTGGACGCTCACCGTCGCCCCGACGGTGGCCCGCAGTGCGGCGGGATGGACCGGCTCCGTGGACGCGGCGCTTCGGCGGTACGGGATCGGCGACGACCTCGACCTGTCGGTTCGGGTCGACGCCGCTGCCGGTGCGCACGCCCGCCATGCGGCGCTCGGAGCGACGCTGCACCACGCGCCCCGGCGCGCGCCGGAGTCGAGCGCCACGCTCTGGTGGGGCGCGGGGCGCGCCGGGTCGGCACCCGGCGCGGAGGTGGCGTGGCAGGTGCGCTCCGGCGCGACCGACGCCAGCGTCGCCGCGGGCTGGGCACCGTTCTGGAGCGACCGCCCCACGGGTTACGCCGCGTTGCAGGCGAGCGCCCCCTTGGCCTCCGGACGCGGCCGCGTGGCGGTGGCGTGGACGGGAACGACCTGGTTGGCGGAGCTCGGCTGGTCGCAGGCCTTGCCGCGCTGATCCACTCGGCAGCGCGTGCGCGTCGCTAAGGGGTCAGGGGCCGCAGCGCGCCCGTGTCGAGGTCGAGCTCGTACGCGCCCTCGTCCGGCACGGCGCGCAACCAGCGCCGCACGGTGCCTGCGGTCACGACCTCGATCGTTCGAAGGCCCGGATCCGGTCGTGCGTAACCCTCGCTCTGCAGCACCCCGTCGACGAGGACCCGAACCGGCCGATCCGTGCGCCAGACGACGAGCGGGTCTCCGAGCGCCACCAGCGCGAGCTCGACGCGCGTCACCCGGAACCCGCGCACGGGCGCGGTGACGGTGCGCGGCTCGAACCCGGGCCGCACCACCGTCACCTCGCGCGCGCCCGGCGCCGCGTCGATCGTCAACGGGGTGCGACCGACCGGCACGCCGTCGACGAACACCTCGGCCGGCGGCGTCGCCACCACCTGGAGACTGCCACCGACGATCGCGGTCATCTCGACGTGCAGGAAGCGGGTATCGCCACCGCGCAGATCGAGGGTGCGCACCTCCGGCAGGTGGCCGTCGAGGCGGAGCTCCACCTCGTAGCGCCCCGGAGCGAGTCCCAGCAGGTCGATGGCCCCCGAACGGCCCACGGCGACGCCGTCGACGCGCACCTCGGCGCCGCGCGGCTCGCTCGATACGAACAGGCCGGCGTCGCCCGCCGGCAGCGCCGGTCCCGACGCCGCGAACTCGGCGAGCACCGCCGCGAGCTCGTCGGCGACCGCGTTCAGGGTCGCGAGGCCGAAACCGCGCGAGAGCAGGTCGGAGGCACGTCCCTCGAGCGCATCCACCGCGAGGAGGTCCACCGCGAAGGGGCCGTCGACGGAGGCGCGCGCGACGATCTCGCCGGACACCGCGAACCGCGTGCCCTCCAGCTGGGCGATCAACACCGCGAAGTCGGGCTCGAGGCTCCCGGCGATGCCGGCCGTGATCAACGGCGCCATCGTCACCCGCTGACCCCGCTCCGCGAGGGCGGAGCGCAGCGCCTCGACGAAACGCCCGGCGATCTCCGGAGCGACGGCCTCGCGAGCGGGCAGGTCCGGGATCGCGAAGCCTTCGGCGCGCACCGCGCCCGGCAGCAACGCCAGCGCGAACGCGACCCCAACCGCCACCAGCCGGCTCCATCGAATCATCGACGCCAGTCTAGCAGCCGCCTTCCGCGCACCGGCGGGCACCGAGCCCACGGTGGAGGCGCGGGGAGGCGGTGTATCGTGCGGTTCCGATGCGGTATCTGGTGTTCGGCGACGTCCACGGCAACGCCCCTGCGCTCGACGCCGTGCTCCGCGACGCCGCCCGCCATGGCTACGACGCCGCGATCTTCCTCGGCGACCTGGTGGGGTACTACCCCTACCCCACCGAGGTCGTCGACCGGTTGCGGGAACTCGCCCCCCAGGTCCGTTTGGCAGGCAACCACGACGCGCTCCTCGTCGCGCTCGCCGACGGCGCCAACGCGGTGCGCGCCAAGGAAGGGACGCTGGTGGTCGACGTCGTCCAGCGCCACCTCGCCGCGCTGGACCGTGGCGCGATCGACTTCGTGCGTGGGGCGACCGCGCGGGCGGGCAACGAGATCTGGTCGGCCGCCCACGGCGCCTTCCGCGCCCCCTTCGACTACCTGACCGGCCTCGAGTCGGCCGCCGCGAACCTCGAGCACTTGCCCACGCCGCTCGGCTTGGTCGGCCACACCCACGTCGCGCGCGCGTTCGCCGTCGTCGAGGCGGACGGTTCGCCGTTGTGGCGCACCGTGGACTTCAGGGGCCCGCGTTCGAACTACACCGTGCCGCCGCGGGCGCGCGCCTTCCTCAACCCCGGCTCCGTCGGCCAACCGCGCGATGGCGACCCGGCAGCCGCGTACGCCTTCTTCGAACCCGAGCAGCGGCGCTTCACGGTCCATCGGGTGGCGTACGACGTCGTCGCGGTCCAGCGGAGGGTGCACCAGGCCGGCTACCCGGTGTCGCTCGCGGAGCGCTTGGAACGCGGTCGATGAGCCTGATGCCCGAAGGTCAGGACGCGGCGCTCGCGGCGCTGCGCGCGCTCGCCGCCCGCGGCGACGACGCGCCGCGCACGCTCCTGCTCGCCGGGCCCGATGGCGTCGGGCGGCGCGACGTCGCCCGCTGGTACGCGGCGCTGCGCGGCTGCGCCGCCAACCTCGACGACCCGTGCGGCCGCTGCGCGGCCTGCCGCACACTCCTCCCGGACGCCGACGGCCTAGTGGACGCCGCCGATTATCGGGAGGTCGGTCCAGCGACCACGACGCGCGATGGCAAACCGGCTCGCCGGCCGCAACTGCGCATCGACCAGCTGGTGCCGCGCGAACG
>JAGXHO010000237.1 GCA_024636105.1 Trueperaceae bacterium
CCCACCGTGCGCTCCCGCTTCGACGCGATGGTGCGCGCGCTCGGGTACGAGGTAGCCGACGAGTCGGCCGACGCCCGCGGCGACGTCCTCGCCGCGCTCGAGCGCGGCGAGATCGGCGCCGAGGAGGCGACCCGCCGGCTGCAGGGGATGCAGCGGCGTTCCTGAACGCCCCTCCCAGGGGGCGGAGTGGAGGCCGGGCGTCTAGCCCGGCCTCTTCGGTTGCGTGGGGCTAGAGGCGGTCGTCGAAGCGGAAGGGGCGCGCCGGGCCGATCCGCACCTCGGCGAAACGCAGGTGCGCCGGGTCCAGCAGCAGGTTCCGCTCCTGCGGCACCAGGACGCTCGGGACCGACAGCGCCGCATGGGTGCCGGCGGCGAGCCAGGCGTCGCCGACCGCGCGGGCGTCCGGCGCGTCGGGGCGCGCTCGCCACCCGGCGGGCACGTCGGCGTCGGCGAGCACCGCGATCAGGTCGCTGGGCACGTGCACCTCGAAGGCCACCAGGTCGCGCGCGAAGCGCTTCCGGTCGGCGTGGGCGAGGGTCTCGAGCGCGGCGAGCGACAGGTGCTCGCTGGTGTACACGACCGCGCGACCCACCGAGTTCCAGCGTCCGCCGAAGCGGCGCGCCCCCTCGCCCGAGAACGCGGCGGCGGCGTCGCCGAACGCGGGGCGCACCAACCGCCAGACGCGCATCGCTGCGGCCGTGCCCGACGGGTCCACGGCCGCGCTCAGGAGTAGACGCCGTACTCGATGCGACCCAACAGGTCGTCGACCGCCCGCGCGCCCGGGTCCGTGTCGGCCAGCGCGAGCGGCGCCTCGTCGCCCAGGGCGAGGTTCGGGTCGACGAACCACGCCGCCGCGTCCTCCTCGCCGCCCAACACCTGGGCCGCGCGGTCGAAGAGCGCGGCCACCCGCCACACCCGGTCGCCCTCGTCCGGGGCGAGCAGCCCGGCGCGCTTGCGGCGGCCCAAGGTGGTCGCGCTCAGGCCGACCACCTGGGCGAGCCGGGCTTCGGGCACGTGGAGCGCGCGCGCGAGCCCTTCGAACGCCGCGACCGGGAGCCCCGCGCGCACCGCCGCGACCGCCTCGGACGGCGCCGTCGGCAGACCGAGGCGGACCAGGGGTAGGTGCGGGGTGGTGGTTGGAGGGCGGAACGTGTCCATATGGACAGGTTAGCACCTCCATATGGGATGACGTCGCGCGCCGCCCGTCACTCGCCCCGGTACCACTCCATTTGGTCGAGCATGGCCGAACCGCCGTCGCCCGCGACCTCGACCTCGACGCCCCACACCTCGGTGCCGCCGAAGCCGTCCTCCGGCGCCCCCTCGGGCTGCGCAGCCGCGCGCTCGAACGCCCCGAACGGCAGGCGCACCCGGGTCCAGCCCTCGGCGTCGTCGGGGAAGCTCGTTTCGAAGCGCTCGGCGGTGTCCGGCGCCTGGTACACGCGGACGTAGTCGACGACCAGCTCTTGCGGGAACGTCGTCGTCGCGTCGGGGTACCCGGGCCAGTTGCCGCCGACGGCCACGTTCAGGATCAGGAAGAAGGGGTGGTCGAACACCCAGCGCGTGCCGCTCGGGATATCGGCCGGGGTGACGGTGGAGTAGGCGACCCCGTCGATGGACCAGGTGATGCCGGCAGGCGACCACTCGATGGCGTAGACGTGGAAGTCGTCCGCGAAAGCCCCGCCGCCGGGGAGCGCGGCGGAGCGCCCGATGCCGTCGCCGCCCGAGTAGCCTGGCCCGTGGATCGTGCCGTGGACGAGGGCGGGTTCGTGCCCGACGTTCTCCATGATGTCGATCTCGCCCGACTCGGGCCAGCCGACCTCGGCGATGTCGTTGCCCAGCAGCCAGAAGGCGGGCCACACGCCCTGACCGGTCGGGATCTTCAGGCGCGCCTCGATGCGGCCGTAGGTGAGTTCGAGGTCGCCCGCCGTGATGATCCGGGCGGAGGTGTACTCGCATGGCGAGCCGTAATAGCACGGGGGGGCGTCGTCGCCCGCTTCGATCGCGCGGATGATCAGGTGGCCAGCGCCGTCGAGCGCGACGTTGGCGGGGTCGCCGGTGTAGGCCTGGCGCTCGTTGTTGCCCCAACCGGGGTTGCCGTTGGCGGTCCCGTCGCCGATCTCGGGCGTCCAGACGCTCGGGTCGGGCGGGGTACCGGCCGGCCCGTCGAACTCGTCGGACCAGGCGAGCGCCCAGGGGCGCGACGCGTCGCGGCCGTCGAGGACGCGGACGCGCACCTCGCGCCCGCTGCCGTCGCCGTAGTACCAGAAGGCGAGGCCGTCGGCGTCGCTCGCGTCCATGGCCTGGGCGAAGCGCGCGCGCACCGAGCCGCCCCCGTCGCCCCACTCGAGCGCGAGCACCGGCTCGAAGAAGTCTTGGTCGGGGCGCGCGTTGTCGGCGTCCACCAGCAGTTCGCGGATCCGGACCAAGGTGCCGGGGCCGGCCTCGAACGCCCGGAGGCCGTTCGCGAGACCATCGCCGAACTCCGCGATCAGGTCCGGGTCGAACGGGTCGTCGTCGACGATCTGGATGACCGCCCGCCGCTGGAACCCGAGCGCCGCGCCGCGCGGCCCGTCGAGCACGGCGATGGCCCGCTCGTCGCCCTCGTGGCGGGCGTCTTGCAGGGTGCGGAACTCGACGGTCGCCTCGGTGACGCCGGGCGGGAACACCACCAACTCGTTGGCGGGCACGAGGTCGCGGAACGGGGTCGCCTCGTCGCCTTGCACGAAGACGCGCACCGAGATCGCCTCCTCGCTCGCCTCGGACAGCACGAGGCGCAGGACACCGTCCTCGCCCTCGTTCACCCGTACCAACGGCTCGGCGAACTCGATCGCCACGACGCCCTCGGCCACGACGCCGGAGTCGCCGTACGCCTCGATCTGCGCGACGTAACTGGTCCCCTCGCCGGGCGGGAAGCCGAGCGCCCACCCGGAGGCCTGATCGAGCCCGAGCCCGTCGTCGGGCGCGCCGCCCGGTTGGAAGTCCGTCCGGCGGGCGAACGCGGAGAACGGGACCTCGACGAGCTTCCAGTCGGTGGTGTCGTCGGGGAAGCGGACGAACCAGCGCTCGGCGCTATCGCGGGTGCCGGCCGGGTTGCGGTTGTCGAACAGGTCGATCTGGACCTGGCCGCCGCTGCCGGCGCCGGCGTACCAGAAGCGCAGACCGACGTTCGCGGACAGGTCGACCGGCACCCAGCGGGTCAGCGCCTCGTCGAAGAAGGCGTGGGTGAAGCCGCCCCACGAGGCGATGCGATGGTCGATGCGCAGGACGAACTCCGGCTCGGTTTGGTCGGGCAGCGCCATCGGGTCGTCCGGGGCGATCAGGGCGGTGGTGAGTTCGAGCGCGCCGCCGCCGTCCTGCCAGGTGCTGAAGCCGATCGGGTTGCCGAAGGCGTCCTCGCCGATCGGCACGCCCTGGGCGAAGCCGACGAGCGGGAGCGCGGGTTCCTCCTGGGCCAGCGCCGGCGCGCAGAGCGCGGCCAGCGCGAGCGCCAGGAGGACGGTGCGGGGGCTCGCTCGGCGAGGCGTCATGGTTGGCTCCTTCCGAGCGCGGTGCGCGCTTCGGTCGCGTTCGCGACGGCGGCGCCGTCGTCGAGTTCGGCGAGGTACGTCGTGACCCACGCCAGCGGTGCGTTCCAGTTGATCGTCACCTCGTTGGTCGACCAACTGCCGCGCAGGTCGACGTAGCGGCGGGCCGGACCGGCGTCGAGGGTGGCGCGTTCGAGCGCGGTTGGATCGCTCGGGGAGGCGTTTGGGCCGCCAGCGACGACGCCGGGCGGCGGCGGCGGCCAGGCCCCCTCGTTGGCCCAGAAGCGGTGGTGGGGGTTCGTCATCGACCGCTCGCCGTACCCGGACACGAAGCTGAACGCCAGCGCGTTGCGCCCCAGCAGGTAGTCCATGGACTCGAGCACGCCGTGCAGGTAGGTCGCGTCGCCGGTGAGGTCGTGGGCGTAGGCGAGCACGATGGCGTTGTTCAGGACGGCGCTGTTGGAGCCCCAGACGTACGTGCGGATCGGCACGCGGTAGCCCTCGGTCGCGATCACGTCGAGGTAGCCGTCGGCGGTGCGCAGGAGCTGCGCGCGCAGGCCGGCGACCTCCGGCAGGTCGGCGTCGTGGAGGAGCAGCGACAGCGCGCCGAGCGCGGCGGTGTCGCCCCACGTCATGGCGGCGTCGCGCCCCAGCCCGCCGAAGCTCGTCAGGTACGGCGTGGCGCGCATCGCGTCGGCGTAGCGGGGCTCGCCGGTGGTGACGAAGAGTTCGGCGGCCGCCCAGAAGCGCTCGTCCGCGACGTTGGCGTCGTCGTAGTTGCCGCCGCCGGAGCCGGGGGTGTTGCCCGCGAGCGCCAGTGGCTCTTGCCCGCCCGCCTGGAACGCACGCTCCGCGGCGCGCAGGCAGCGCTCCGCGAAGGCCGGGTCGAGGTCGCGCCAGACGCGCGCGCATTGCGCGGCGGTCGCGGCGAGGTTGAAGGTCGCCGCGGTCGACGGCGGGTAGACGTAGCGGCCGTGGTCGCTTGCGAACGTCGAGTCGTTGTCGTAGACGGTGGGGGGCAGCAGCGGCAGGCCCTCCCACGCGAGGTCGTGCAGCTTGTGGTGGGCCATCCCGGCCTGCGGCTGTCCCTCGGGCACCTGCATCGACAGCAGCCAGCTCACCTGCCAGCGCGCCTCGTCGAGCAGGTCGCCGACGCCGTTGCCGCTCTCGGGGAGGTTCAGGCTGCCGTCGGGCAGGGCGCCAGGAAGACGCTCGTGGAGGTTGAGCAGCGTCCACGCGGCGATGCCGCCGTTGACGACGTACTTGCCGTAGTCGCCCGCGTCGTACCAGCCGCCCGACGCGTCGAGGGTGTAGGCGCAACCGGGCCACTCGGCGCCGTCGGCGTCGGTGCCGCGGTAGCAGGTGACGGCGTCGTCGCTCAGGTGGCCGGCCGGGCGCGCGTGGGCCGGTCCGGCGTGCTCGGGCACCAGCTCGATGCCGCTTCGGCTGAGGTAGAAGTAGCGCGCGGCGTCGACCGCCAAGCGCGCGTACGGCAGGTCGCCGATCGCGAACGGGGCGCTGGCGACGCCGTTGATCATCAGGCGGTAGGTGCCGGGCGCGTCGAACCCCGTGAAGTCGGCGACCTGGAGGGTGTCGCCGGAGGCGGCGTCCGCCACCGCCGGGCCGGTGGAGGCGGCGTAGACCATCGCGCCCGTGGCGTCGTCGATGAGCGCCCAGGAGGTCGCGAACGCCCCCTGGTTGGCCAGCATCCCGAAGTGCGGCGCGCCGGGGAGGTACCCCAGCTGGTTGACGGCGACCTGGGGCGACGGCGCCACGACCACGGGTTCGGTCCGCTCGCCGACGGTCAGCGGCTCCGGGTTGCCCAGTTCGAAGAAGGCGCCGCGACCGAAGACCGACGGGTCCTGCCAGCTGGTGTCGTTCTCGTCGGCCGCGGACCAGATCAGCTTGACGTCGCGCGCGCCGCCCGACGAACCGTTCGCGTGGGCCTGCAGGCCGATCTCCAACCCGTGCCGCAGGTCGACCCCCGCGGGGAGCGGCACGGCGGCCTCGAAGCCCCAGCCGTCGGCCGTCGCGAAGACGAACGCGCGCACGCCGGCGCGCTCGGCGTTCGTCCCGGTGACCGTCACGGCCGTGGGGTCGGCGTTGCCGAGGTCGGTCGGGTTGACGTTGATCTGGAACACCGCGTCGGCGTACGTGGTGCGCTCGAGGTCGTCGGTGAAGTTGAGGTAGAACTCGAGCGAGTCCTCGTTCCAGAAGTCGGTGCCGTGCTCCCCGCTGACGATCGTCGCGTCGGGCATGAGCATGTAGAGGTACACGTGCGCGGTGTCGGCCGCGAGCGCGAACTCGAAGCGGCCGTTCTCGGCCGGATCCAGCGACGTCATCGGGCCCGTATCGACGACCTCGAAGGGGATGCCGTTCCAGTCGCCGAGGTCGCCGTCGAGCTCGATCGGCACGGGGAAGGGGATGAACACGACCTCGCGCGGCCGGTGGGGGCGCAGGAGCGCAGGGTCGACCAGCGTCGGGCCGTCGCGGGTCGGCGGTGCCACGACGCCGCGCGGGCCGGCATCGGCGATGGGGTCCGGGGCGGCGCACCGCGCGGCCAGCGCCAACCGACCCGACGCGTCCGCGCCGTTGGCGTAGGTCTGGCCGTACCCGCGCGGGAACAGCGGCGCGTCGCAGCCGTCCGTGGGCAGGGCGCCCAAATCGAAGGGCAGCTGGTCCACGGACCGCGGCCAGGTGTAGGGGAGCGTCCCGACGAAGTCGCGGTCGCCGAACAGCACGTCGGCCACGCCGTCGCCCTCGGTGCCGGGCAGCCAGGCGGCGACGACGGCGTCGGCCACATCCAGGACGCCGTCGAGCATCACGGGGCGGCCCGACAGCACCACGACGATCAGCGTGTCGACTTGGGCGCGGAGGGTGGCGACGAGGGCGCGGTCGCGCGCCGGCAGTTCGAGGTCGGCCGAGTCGCCGAACCACTCGGCGTAGGGCGATTCGCTGACGATCGCGATGCCGACGTCACCGCGCAGCGGTGCTCCGTCGTCGCCGGTGAAGCGCCCGCGCGGGCTGTGGCGCAGCACGGTCCCCGCGCCGAAGCCCGCCTCGAGGCCCTCCAGGACGGTCGTTCCGGGCGTCAGCGAGGCGGTCGACCCCTGCCATTCGATCGTCCAGCCGCCGGACTGGACGCCGATCGAGTCCGCGCCCGAGCCCGTGACGAACACCGTCTGGGCGGCGTCGGCCGCGAGCGGCAGCGCGCCGTTCTCGTTCTTCAAGAGGACCAGCGTCTGGGCGACCGCGTCGCGGGCGAGCGCGCGGTGGGCGTCCGAACCGACCGTGGCCTGGAGCGCCGGATCGCCGTACGGCCGCTCGAACAGCCCCAGCTCGAACTTGACGCGCAGGATGGCGGCGACCGCCTCGTCGATCCGTTCGATCGCCACGTCGCCGCGTTCGACGGCGCGGCGGAGCGCGACGATGAAGCGCTCGGCGTCGTAGGGCACCATGTTCATGTCGATGCCCGCGTTCACGCTCGCGACGACCGCCTCGTCGTAGTCGGCCGCGACGTCGTCGACGCCCGCCCAGTCCGACACGACGAAGCCGGTGAAGCCGAGCTCCTCGCGGAGGACGCCCTGGATCAGCGCGCGCTGGGCGTGCATCGGGAGGCCGCCCCAACTCGAGAACGAGACCATGACGCTGCGGGCACCGTGCTCGACGGCGGCGACGTAGGGGGCGAGGTGGACGGTGCGCAGGGTGGCCTCGTCGACGTCGGTGACGCCGCGGTCCAGCAACCCGTCGGCGAGCGGCGAGGTGCCGAAGGCGGTGCCGCCGTCGCCGACGAAGTGCTTGGGCGTGGCGAGCACGGTGTCGGGCGCCGAGAGCGCGGCGCCTTGCAGGCCGCGCATGGCGGCGAGCGCGAGGCTGGACACGAGCTCGGGGTCCTCGCCGTAGCCCTCGTACGTGCGCCCCCACCGGATGTCGCGCGGGACCGCGAGGACCGGCGCGTAGTTCCAGTAGATGCCGGTGGCGATCAGCTCGCGCGCCGTGGCGCGCCCGATCGCTTCGACCAGCTCCGGATCGGCAGCAGCGCCCAGGCCGACGTTGTGCGGGAACACGACGGCGCCGGCGAGGTTGGCGTGCCCGTGCACCGCGTCGACGCCGTAGAGCAGCGGGATGCCCAGGCGGGTCGCGAGCGCGGCGTCCTGGTACGCGTGCACCATGTCGGCCCAGCCCGCGACCGTGTTGTCGCCGGTCGGGTAGCCGCCGCCGCCGCTCAGGACGCCGCCGAGCGCGTAGCGCGCCGCCCCGTCCGGGTCGACGCTGTTCTTCTCGATCAGCGTCATCTGGCCGAGCTTCTCGAGCAGCGTCATGCGCGAGAGCAGGTCGGCCACGCGCGCCTCGATGCTCAGGCCGGGGTCGCGGTAGGGCAGCGGCGCTTTCTGGGCGGTGGCCGGCATGGGCACGGCAAGGAGCGTGAGGGCGACGACCACCGCGAGGGCGGCGATCAGGAGGCGCGCGGTCCAGCGTCGGTGCGTCATGTCGAACTCCGTTCTCGTTGCGTGCGCAGCCCGTGGCCGATCTCCCATTGCGCGGCAGCGCCGGTGCCGAGGTCCGCGCCGAACGGATGCAGCGGCAGGTCGGCGCTCGCGACCGGCCAGCGGTAGCGCAGCGTGGCCTCGAAGGCGCTCGTCCCGACCAGCGGTTCGGCGACGGCGGCCCCCTCGCTGCCGGGGAGCCAGGCGGCGACGATCGCGTCGGCCTGGCGAACGGCGTCGCCCAGGACGATGGGCCGACCCGAGTACACGACCAGCACGAGGGTGTCGACGCGGGCGCGCACCCGTTCGATCAGCGCGTGGTCGGCGGCGGCGAGGTCGAGGTCGTTTCGGTCGCCCATCCCCTCCGCGTACGGCGCCTCGGCGATCGCGACGATTCCGACGGGCGCGCGCGCGGTGCCGCGACCATCGGGTTCGAAGGTGAGCTCGACGTTTGGCCGCAGCCGCCGGAGGCCCTGGAGCAGCGTCGTCCCTGGGGTGATGGGGCCGGCGGCGCCCATCCAGCTGATCGTCCACCCGCCGCATTGCAGGCCGACGTCGTCGGCAGCGGCACCGGCGACGAGCAGCGCGGGCAGCGTCGGCGACAAGGGCAGCGCGTCGCCGCGGTTCTGCAGCAGCACCGGGCTGCGCCGCGCGGCCTCATGGGCGATGCGGCGGTGGTCGGGGTGGCCCACGGCGGTCAGCGGCGGTTCGCGCTCGGGGTCACCCGAGGCGTCGAACAGGCCGAGGCGCGCCTTGGTCGCGAGGATGCGGCGGACGGCGTCGTCGATGCGCGCCTCCGCGACCGCGCTGCGCTCCACGGCGGCCTCGAGTGCGTCCATGAAGCGCTGGTGGTCGAACGGCACCATCACCATGTCGATGCCGGCGTTGATGGAGCGTTCGACGCAGCCGTCGAAGTCGGGTTCGATCTGGTCGATCGCCGCCCAGTCGGTCACCACGAAGCCCTCGAAGCCGAGTTCGCCCTTGAGGACGTCGGTGAGCAGGTACCGGTGCGCGTGCATGCGCAGCCCATTCCAGCTGCCGTACGAGACCATCACGTTGAGCGCGCCGGCCGCGATGGCCGGAAGGTACGGCGCCAGGAACACGTCGCGGAGGGTGCGTTCGTCGACGTCGACGTCGCCCTGATCGATCGTCCAGGCGCCGCGGTCGAGCAGCTCGACGAAACCCTGGTCCACATGGGCGTTGGCGAGCGTCGGGTCGTCGCTCACGCGAACGAGCGCGCTCCGGTCCCAGCGCGTGGAAGTGCCGTGCACGGCGCCGCCGTCGGCGAGGAAGTGCTTGACGGAGGGGAGGACGGCGTCGGGCGCCGCCCAGTCGGATCCGCGCAGCCCTTCGACGTAGGCCGCCGCGAGGCGCCCCACCAGGTCGGGATCCTGCCCGTACCCCTCGTAGGTGCGCCCCCAGCGGACGTCGAGCGGGACGCTCACGGCCGGCGCGAAGGTCCAACGCACGCCGGTAGCGGCCACCTCGACGGCCGTGGCGCGGCCGATGCGGCGCATCAGATCCGCGTCGCCGATCGCTCCCAGGCCGATGTTGTGCGGGAAGATGGTGGCGCCCACGACGTTGTTGTGGCCGTGCACGGCGTCGACGCCGTAGAGCAGCGGGATGCCGAGTCGGCTCTCGAGCGCCGCCTCGCGGAAGCCGAGCACCATCGCGCGCCAGGCCGCAGGCGTGTTGGGGTCCGCGTTGCCGCCGCCGCCGGAGAGCACCGACCCGAGGCCGTAGCGGCGTACCTCGTCGGGCGTGACGCTGTTCTTCTCGGCTTGCGTCATCTGGCCGATCTTCTCGCGCAGCGTCATGCGGGCCAGGAGGTCGGCGACGCGAGCCTCGACCCGGGCGTCGACCGCGTGCTTCACGATCGGGCTCCGCGCAGGACGGCCGCGGGCACCGCGACCTCGATGCGCACCACGTCGCCCGTGCGCTCGAACACCTCGCGGCTGGTCGCCGCGTCGAGGGTGGTGCCGTCGAAGCTGCGCTCCGTGCCGTAGCGGCGCACCACGGTGACCCGCGCGGCGCCGTCGCCGAGCCGGTAGACGACCGGGACCTGGCAGAAGGTGAAGGCCAGCGTGCCGGGTTCCAGCGCCAACGCGACCGGCCCGTCGATACCCCGAACGGTGGCGGTGGTCGGTGCGTCGAGGAACTCGGCGCGCGGCAGCAGCGCGGGGGCGAAGCCGAGGCGACCACCGTGCACCTCCACGCCCAGCTCGCCGAGGCGCGCGAGCACGTCCTCCTTGACCTGACCGGTCATGCCGGGTTGCTGCGCGCCGGCGTGGGCGGGCGTGTGCGAGTACGGGTCGGCCGGGAAGGCGCCGAACGCCTCCGGGCTCTTGTGGAAGCCGAGGCCGGCGCGGACGTCGGCGTACGCCGCCGCGAGCGCAGCGACGTGCTCGGCGGGCTCGCCCGCCTCGAGGGCGCGGTGGTGGCACTCCTGCACCGCGAGCATCAGCTTGGAGACCATGTGCCAATAGATGCTGCCCAGGCCTTCGTAGGCGAAGAAGGTGCCGGAGCGGCCGGTGAACGACGCGTGGTCGAAGACGCGCTCGAAGAGCGCGGCGACGGCTTCGCCGTCGGTTGCGACGAGCTCGGACCAGGTCTTCTCGCTCGCGAGGTCGGCAAGCGTGCGGCGCACGCTCTTGGCGTTGCGGAAGCCGCCGTGGAAGTGGACGTCGCCCCGCTCGTCGCGCACCACGACGCGCCGGTCGCCCCCCTCGAGGAGCGCGGTGAGTAGCTCTGATCCGTCCACGTCCTCGTCCGGGATCCGGTTCTTGGCGAGGAAGCCCGGCAGGTCGCGGTCGGGGTAGAGCACGTAGCTGTGCTGGTCGGCGCGGTAGAGCCGACCCGCGCGCAGGCTCGCGAGCAGCTCGAGGCTCTCCGCGGTGGAGAGCAGCCCGGAGGAGAGGATCGCGACCTGGCCCTCGAGCATCTCGTCGAGGCGGTGGATGGCGGCGCCGTCGTCGGTGAGCGCGAGCACGTTGTAGGCGTGGTAGAGCGCGTCGGAGCGGCGGTTGGCGCGCAGCGTGTGCTCCAGGTAGCGCCGGGCGAGCTCCAGGAACGCCGCCAGCGTCGCGCCGTCGAGTTCGGTGGTGGCGCCCGTGAACCCGTGCTCGTAGACGCCCTGGCGGTACGCGCTGCCGGCGCTACCGAGGGCGTCCATGAAGGCGCGCCGCTCGCGGTCGTCGAACCCGCCGTCGAGCCCGCCCGCGTGCGCCTTCAGGTCGTCGTGGACGGCGTCGAAGAACGCCCGCACCTCGCGGGTGAGCGCGACCGTGGGCCGCCCGGCAAGGAGCTCCTGCAGGTAGACGACGCTGCGGTACAGGTAGGCGGTCGTGACGACGGAGAGCCCTTTGCCCACGAGCGCGTTGTTGGCGTCGTTCCACTCGGGCCGCTGGGTGTTCATCCAGATGCCGCCCTCGGGCACCAGGTTGGCGAGCTTGACGAGCAGCAGCAGGAGCAGCTTCTCGGCCATCGTGACGTGGAAGACCGCGCCATCGGGCCCCGCGAGCAGCCGAGCGTCGGTGCCTTCGGTCGCAACGGCCGCGGCGATCCGCCGATCGAGCTCGGCGTCGAAGTCGATCGTGTCGTAGGCGTCGCCCAGCATGGCGGCGTAGGGGCGGATCCGGTAGGGCACGTTGGCGTGGCTGAAGACCGGCCGGTCGAGCAGCGCGTCGAGCGCGCCGGGGTCGAAGCGCGCGGCGAGCTCCAGCAGCTTCTGCAGGTAGATGACCTGGTGGTCGCTCCAGTAGCCGATGTTCGACCACGGGTGGCCGGGCTCGGGCGCCTCCCACTCGATGCCGTCGCGGGTCACCCGGTAGGGGTTGTAGCCGTCGGCGGTGGTGGCCCCGAGGAAGACGCCGATCATCCCGGTCGCGAACCCGGGGAACGCGTGGGCGAGGCCCTCCCAGTTCTGGAACACATCGCGCCAGTTGCCCTGGTAGTCGAGGCGGGGGCGTCCGTCCGCGTGCCGGACGTTGATGGTGAAGCGGTTCCAGGGGCGGCTGGGGTCGCCGTGGCGGCGGCCGAAGGCGAGCGGCAGGTAGGCGGTGCACAGACGCTCCAGGTCGGCAGCGCCCGTGGCCACGGCACGCTCGATCAGCTCGTGACGCGGCACCGACTCGGGCAGGTCGGTGAAGAAGGCTTGGTGGGCCGCGAGCACCTTGGGGTTGCGGGTCCGCACGAAGTCGACCAGGTCGGCGCGCGGCACCGCGTAGCCGTTCAGGAACACGCCGCCGCGCATGAGGTTGAAGAGCACGCTGGCGAGGTGGTGGTCGGTGGCCTCTTGGTCGCGCGTCCACTGGAAGCCGTCGGCGCTCGCGACGATCGCAGCGAGGGCGTCGTCGCTGCGGCGCGCTTCGGCCTCGAGGCGCGCTTCGACGTCCTCCGCGCCGCGCTCGAGCGTGGTGATGCGCGCGACCACCTGCGCGTGGTCCTGGCCGACGTCGGCGACCAGGTGCCAGCGCTGCGTCTCGCCTGCGGCCAACGCGACGTCGGCCTGCACGAAGTACGCGCCCCGGCGGCCGCGCACGTCGACCTCCTCGGTGACCGGGCCGCCGCGCCGGAAGCGCTCGACCTGCGCCGACGAGAGCAGGCGCCGGGCACCCTCGAGTCCGAGGGCGAAAACGGTGGTCGCGCGGAGCGACTCGCTCGGCTCGGCCAGGTCGGTCAGGGTCGAGCTGAGCGCGAACAGGCCGAGGCCGGTATGCGGCTCGAGCTCGTTGCGCTTGTAGGCGTCGAGCAGGTTGCTCATCTCGTTCTGCATCGCCGCGGTCGCTCCGGCAGGCACCAGGTTCTGCAGCCCGTCGAGGAGCTCGACGGTGCACGGCGCCGAGGCGAGCTCGGAGAGCCACGCGGTCCGGACGAACCCGAAGGCGTCGCTAGCGCGCCAAGCGTAGCGGAAGCCGAGCCCCAGATCGAGGTTGCGCTCCTCGAATACGACCCGGTTGCCGATCGCGTTCTTGTACAGGTTGCGCTCGACGCGGTACAAGCCGCGGCCGCGGTCCGAGAACGGCTCCCACAGCGACCGGCGACCCTCGCGGGTCACCCGGACCAGGGTCTTGGGACCCGTGTGCTCGGCGTTCTCGGTCAGTTTGTCGGCGGTCGTGTACGGGAAGAGCGCCCCGTCGGCGTCGACCCGACCGGCCGTGAGGCCGCCGGTGCTCGAGACGAACATCCACAGGTCCGAGGCGCTGACGACGCTCATCAGGAAGGGCTGCATCGCGTTGACGTGGTGGATGCGGTAGAAGCGCTCGCCGTCGAGGTCGACGGGGCCGCCCTCGGCGGGGGCGCCGGCCGGTAGGAGCGGGCCGGCGCCGAGGTGGATCGTCCTTTTGGTCATGGTTCGCCTTCGTGAGCGGTGGCAGCGTGGGCGTCGTCAGGGCGTCGGGGCGGTCACTTGTCGACCCCGGTGATCACGACACCTTGCATGAAGAAGCGTTGGGCGAAGAAGAAGATCAGCAGGGGGAGCAGCATCGTCATGATCGAGGCGGCCTGGATCAGCTGCGGCTCGGAGCTGTAGAGCCCGTTGAAGCGGAACAGCCCGACCGAGATCGGTTGCAGGTTCTGGCTGCCCGCGAGGTAGATCAGCGGTCCGAAGAAGTCGTTCCAGGCGAAGAAGAAGTGGAACAGCGAGACGGCGATCAGCGCCGGTACCGCCTGCGGCAGGATGATCGAGACGAAGGTGCGGATGGGGCCGGCGCCGTCGACGCGGGCGGCCTCCTCGAGTTCGGTGGGGATGGTCAGGAAGTACTGGCGCAACAGGAAGACGTTGTAGGCGTTGGCGAAGAAGGTCGGGACGATGAGCGGCAGCCAGGTGCCTACCCATCCGAACTGGTAGAAGATCGCGTAGGTGGGCACCAGCGTCACCTGCATCGGCAGGAAGATCGTCGAGATCAGGAGCATGAAGAGCAGCCCCTTACCCGGGAACTTGAAGCGGGCGAAGCCGTACGCGACGATGGCGGCCGAGAAGGTGGCCGCGACGGTCGTGATGCCCGCGTACATGAGCGTGTTGCGCAGCAGCTGCAGGAAGTTGATGAACTGGAACGCGCGCGGGTAGTTCTCCCAGCGCAGACCGAGCTCATACACGGGATCGAGGGTGCGCCAACTCCCTTCCCACGCCATCTCGCCGGCCTCGACGTCCTCCGGATCGACGAAGACGCTGGACGCGCGGCCCGGGCGCACCAGGGCCAGCTCGCGGGTCTCGCCGTCGATCGGGACCCGGAGGACGTCGTAGGCGCGCCCCTGGTACTCGAAGGTCGCGCGCGTCGACGGCAGGATCGGCGCCTGGACGTCGGACGCC
>JAGXHO010000238.1 GCA_024636105.1 Trueperaceae bacterium
AGCGGCGACTGGGACCTCGGCTGGAAGGTGCTCGCGCGATAAGGGCGGTGGCGGCGCCCTCGCGCCGCCACCGCCCGGCGATCAGCTGGGCAGCGTGACCTTGCGCGCGTGGGACCCGCCGCGCTCGGACGTCGCGCGCACCGCGATCTGGGCCGTCGCCGGGTCGGGCGCCCGCACCAGCCACTCGACCCGCTTGGTGGTGGCCGACCACGTCGGCCCCCACGGCGACCACGGGAACTGACGCTCGTTGCGCCCGGCCAGGTGCCCCAGGTCGGCGCGCACGGGGTTCATCACGAGCTCCGCGCCTTGGAGCTGCAACTCCACCGTGACCGGTTTCGCCACCTTGCGCTGGAGCGCCACGTCGGTGAGGTTCGTCGGCAGGTAGCCGTGGTTGGCGACCACCGCGCGCACCTGGTAGAGGTCGCCGCCCAGCGCCGTGACGGACACGTCGTCGACGCGCACGCGCGGCGCGGCCGCGGCGTGCTTGAGGTTGAACGCGACGTTGGCTCGGCAGACCTCCTCGAGCAGCGCGGGCGGCGGGTTGCGGTAGGTCCAGATGTAGTTCATCCCGCCCACCTCGACCTCGCCGAGCTGCGGGTGCCGGAAGGTGCGCCACGGTCGGAACCCGTGCTCGCCCAAGTGCTCGAGCACCCAGCGGACCACCTTCTGCTGCGCCTCCTCGGTCCGGGGGTGGAGGTTGTAGTACGCGGTCTTCTCGACCCCGGCCGCGGTCTCGATGTCCCAGACCTCGGTGCCGAAACTGGGGATGCCCATCTTCTCGTAGGTCCAGTCCATCAGGCCGCCGCGGCGTGGCTTGCTCTTGTCGGGCGTGAACTCCTCGTAGATCGAGATCGTCGGGTACCCGGTGAGCTCGGTGCCCACCTTTCCCAGCGCCGTGTAGAGCGCCAGGTCCTTCGGCGACATGGTCGCGTCGGACTGGGTCATCGAAGGGCGGAGGATGATGCCGCCGTGCGTGTGGTAGCTGTTCATGCCCGCGATGTTCGGGTGGTCGAGGATGAAGCGCGCCACGGCGGCCGCCTCGGGCTCCGAGAGCGGATGCTCACCAGCGCCGTACTCCTCCGCGTCCCAGCCTGCCGGGAAGTTGCGGTTCATGTTGCCGTCGAAGGGCTTCTCGATCGCGACGTGCAGACCGTCGAAGTCCTCGATGAAGCCCTCGGGGTAGAGCCGGTAGTACTCGCCGCCCTCCTCGCCGGGGGCGCGCTGCACCATGATGCGCTCGTCCAGCGCGCTCTTCTTCCACTCGCCCAGCGGGTCGCGCACCCGCATGCTGACGATGTACCCATCGCCGTCGACGTCCTCGGTCTTGAGGCCACCCACCCGGTCCTGTCCCGGGAGGTAGCGACCATTGCCGCACCACAGGTAGTACGGAGGCTGCAGCGCCAACTCGGCGCCGTCGGGGTTGATCCGCGGCAGCACGTAGAACACTTGCTGGTCGACGAGGCGGGTCACCTCCTCGTCGCGGCCGTAGTCGGTGAGCAGCTTGTGGATCGCGTAGAGCGCCACCGCGGACGTGGTGTGCTCCTCGGCGTGGATCTGGGCGTCGAGGTAGTAGCCGGGCTTGCTCGCGCCCGGGCCGGTGTCCGGGTTCGTGATCTCCATCAACCACACGTCGCGCCCCTGGAAGCTCGTGCCGATCGAGCGAAGCGTGGCGAGCTTCGGGTACGCGGTGGCGAGGGCTTTGAGCTGCTCGGTGAGGCCTTCGTAATCGTAGTAGTGGTCGAAGCGGGTGGCGACGGTCATGCGGGCTTCCCTTCGAAGGCGCCGGCGTCGACGCCCAGGCGCGCCGCCAGGGCGCGCAGCGCGGCGACCTCGGACGTCGGTAGCGGCACGCCGTGCGCCCGCTTCTCGGTCTCGCGGCGGTGCTCGAGCTCGCCAGGGACGAGCACTTCGTCGAAGCCAGGGCGCAGTTCGCTGGCCTTGACCTCGGCGACGAAGGCCTGCATGCGCGCGTGGAACTCCGCGAGCGGCCCGAACCAGGCGGGGTCGAGCGCCAGGAAGGTGTGGGCCACGTCGAGCTTGGCGGGGTTCGAGTACGGGGTGCGGCCGAAGGCGCCGCCCGCGATGACCCCGGTGAGCACGTCGGTCATGAACGAGAGCCCGAAGCCCTTGTACTGGCCGATGCCCAGCAGCGCGCCCGCCATGGCGGCGGCCGGGTCGTCGGTCTCGTGTCCATCGGGCGTCAGGGCCCAGTCGGTGGGCATGGGGGCGCCACGATCGGCCAGGAAGCGCATCATCCCCTTGCCGGCGGTGGTGAGGGCGATGTCGAGCACCACCGGGAAGTCGCCCCCGGTGGGCGCGGCGATGCCCCACGGGTTGGTGCCCACGACCGCGGTCCGGCCACCCCACGCCGCCATCTCGGGGCCGGCGTTCGTGAGCGCGATGCCCACGTAGCCGCGTTCGAGCGCCGCGCGCGCGTGCACGGACGACGAACCGTAGTGGGTGCTGCCGCGGACCACGACGGTGCCGACGCCGCAGACGGCGGCCTTGTCGCACGCCAGCACCATCGCCTTGCGCCCGATCACGCTGCCGAGGCCGTTGTGGGCATCGACGAGCGCGAGCGCCGGGCTCTCCTTGAGGACCTCGAACGGCGCGTGGACGTCGAGGCGGCCCAGACGGATGCGCTCGTCGTAGGCGACCAGCCGGCGCACGCCCTGTCCCTGGCCGGGGTGGTAGCGCAGCTCGGACTGCATCAGCGCGTCGGCGCAAACGCGGGCGTCGTCCGGGGCGACCCCCATCGCCTCGAAGCAGGCGACCGCGAACGCCTCGAGCGCGCCGGCCTCGACGCGAACGACCTCGCCGTCCGCGCCGAGGCCCTGCGTGGGGAGCGGGGCGACCGTGCTCAAGGCTCGAGGCCGAGCAGGTCGACCAGGTTGGTGCCGGGCGTGGCGACCGGTTCGATGCTGCCGTCGTGCGCGGTCATCAGCAGCGTCACGCCGGGGCCGTAGCCGGGGCGCGGGCTGTCGCCCTGGCCGATCACGCCGATGCCCACCGCGCCCCGGAAGTAGCCGTGCGAGTAGCGGCTGTCGTAGTCCTGCAGCGCGACGACGTCGCCGAGGCGCAGCCCGTCGAGGCCCGCTTCGGCGAGCGCCTTGCGGTCGACCGTCTGGATGTGCAGCGAGCCCCCTTCGGACGAGAGGCCCGCGCCGGCGCCGAGCAGATGCGCGGGCGCGGTGGCGACCACCTTGACGCGCAGCTTTCCGTCGGCCGCCGCGCCGTCGACGATCTTCTCGAGCAGCGTCGGGGACGCGCCCTTGACCTTGACGTTCGGGTGCTCGGGGAGCTTGAGGCCGACGCCGGCGGCGCGCACCAGCACCTTGTCGCCGATCGCCATCTTGGTGCGGGCGGCCTTGGGGACGTGCACGATCACGTGCTCGGAGAAGCGCCCCGACTTGCCAGTCACCACGCCCTTGGTGCCCTTGGCGGCGCCCGACATGACGACCGCCTCGTTGCCGACGCACGAGAGGACGTTCAGGCCCTGGTTGGCGGCGTCGTCCTTGAGGTGGATGCTGATGCCGGGGTGGACGCAGTCGGCGAGCCAGCCGTAGGCGCTGTCGCCGACGGACACGTTGTAGACGATGCCGCCGTACGAGGGGAGCAGGAAGGGCACGCCGTCGGCGTCGAGGCGGTAGGGCTCGGCCGGCAGGCCTGGGAGCGAGGGGCTGGCGATCTGCCCCATCACGGACACGTGCACGAGCTTGTCGGCGTTGGTGCGAAGCATCAGAGCGTCTCCCGGATCCCGAGGTAGCGGGCGATGTTGGCCTGGGGGTCGATGACCCATTCGATGTCGTCTTCGGTGCCGGTCATGATCGTCAGGATGCCGGGGCCGTGGCCGGTCATCACGGAGTCGCCGTGGATGCACAGGCAGATGGCCACGTACCCCTCGCGGTAGCTGCGACCGAAGCGGTGGTCGGTGTGGCGGATGGCGATCACGTCGCCGAGGCGCATCCGGTCGATGCCCAGCTCGGCCATCAGCCCGCGGTCGACCGACGCGAGGTCCTGGTCGACGTACTCGGAGTTGAGCTCGGCGCCCGAAGCCATGATCCGGACGGGCAGCTCCATGGCGACCGGGACGCGCAGCTTGCCGCCGCCGAGGTCTTCGATCCCCATCTTGGCGAGCAGCTCGGGGCTCATCTTCTTGAGCTCGATGCCGGGGTGGTCGAGGAGCTTGAGGCCGCGCCCCTTGGCGCGGATCTGGATCGTGTCGCCTACGCACAGCGTCGCGGCGACGTCCGGCTCGAAGTCGACGAGGTTGCGCGCGTGCTCACCGGTGACGACGCCCACGGCGCCGGCGGCCTCGCCGCTGGTGACGACCGCCTCGTTGCCGATGCACACGAGGTAGTGCAGCGCGTGGTGGATGCCCTGGTCGCCGGAGTCGATCGAGGCGCCCGGCTCGACGTGGTCGCCCTGCCAGCCGAAGGCCGGGTCGCCGGTGCGAACGTTGTAGACGTAGCCGAACATGCCCGGCAGCACGACCGAGAGACCGTCGTTGTCGGGTATGAAGGGCCCGCGCTTGAAGGCGGGGGGCGTGATCGCGCCCGCGATGGCGATCTCGACGAGCTGATCGGCGTTGGTTCGGATCATGCGGTGCACCTCTCGAGGTGGGGGTGAGGGAAGGTCACGAGCGGCCGGCCGCCTCGGCGGCGTAGCGCTGGACGACCGGCGTCATGCGCTCGAGCGCGGCGCGGATCACGTCGGTGGGCTGCAGGACCGTGATCCTGAGGTAGTCGTTCCAGCGCGCGCCGAAGGCGTTGCCGGGGAAGACGAGCACGTGCGCGTCGCGCAGCAGCAGGTACGAAAGTTCGAGCGCACGCATGCCGGTGCTCGCCGCGTCCGCCCAGAAGAAGAAGCCGCCGCGCGGCTCGGGGTAGGTGAGCCCCATCGCGGTGAGGCCCGCCGCCATCAGGTCCCGACGCTCGCCGTAGACCTTGCGCGCTTCGGCGATGCAATCGTCGGAGCCCTCGGCGGCGGCGAGCGCCGCTGCCTGGCTGACGCCGGCCACCGGACCGGTGGTGGCGGCCTTGACGGCCGCCATGCCTCGGATGGTCGCGGGCGGCGCGATCACGTAGCCGACGCGGAAGCCGGTCATGGCCCAGGCCTTGCTGAAGCCCGAGAGCGTGATCGTGCGGTCGGCCATCCCCGGCAGCGCGCCGATGGAGACGTGTTCGAACGGCTCCCAGACGAACTTGCCGTAGATCTCGTCGCTGATGACCACGAAGTCGTGCTTGCGCGCGAGCGCCGCGATCTTCTCGGCCTCGGCGCGGGTGATGATTCCGGCGGTCGGGTTGCTCGGCGTGACGAGCAGCAGCGCCTTGGTCTTCGGCGTAATCAGCGGCTCGATCGCCGCCGCGCGCACCTCGAAGGCCTCGTGCGGATGCGTCGGCACCGACACCGCCACCGCGCCGCAGTGCTCGATCGCCTGGTCGTAGGAGGTGTAGCGCGGGTCGGGGACCAGGATCTCGTCGCCCGGGTCCAGCAGCGCCTGCATGACCAGGAAGAGCCCCTCCTGGCCACCGGTGGTTACGAGCACGTTCTCCGGCCCGACCGCCACCGAGTGGTCGGTCGCGGCGCGGCGCGCGATGGCGCGCCGCAGCTCGGGCGTCCCCTCCACCGGCGAGAGCGGGTGGCGGGCGACGCGGGCGGCGGCGCGGGCGGCCTCGATCACGTGCGCGGGAGCGTCGAGATCGGGGTCGCCGCGGCCGAGCGCGATCGCGTCCGGGATCTCCTTGGCCAGATCCATCAGCGCGTAGCGCAGCTTGGTGCCTTCGAGGCTGCGGATCTCGTCGAGCGTCACGCCGCGCCTCCGTCCAGGCCGAGTGCGCCCCACTGCGACACGTTCGTCGAACACAAGGTGAGCGCCAGCTTGAACTCGCGCAGCGGCCCGGCCTTGGCGACCGGCGCCGCGAGGAAGCCGAGGCGCCAGGAGGCCATCCCCTGGTCGAGGCCGAGGCTGCCGATCGTGATCGTCTGGTCGGCGAGGCCGAGGGTGGCCGGGTGGCGCCCGCCGGCATCGGCCTCGTACATCACGGGCCATCCCTCCGCCTTGGCGCGGGCGAGCCAGGCGTCGGCGACGTCGTGCGGGGTCTCGCCGTTCAGGTAGAGCGCGACCCCGGCCTGGTGGGCCGTCGGTGCGTCGGCGGCCGCGACCAGGGTCACGTCGCGGACGATGCAGGCGGCCGCGACGCGCTCCGGGTGCGACAGCGCGATCAGCGTGCCGCCGGTGGGCAGCAGCTGCTGCACCGCGACGAAGCGCGCCTCGGTGCCGCCGCAGGTGATGACGACGCCGCTCTTCGCGTCGACCGCGACCCCGAAGCGCGCCTCGACGGCGCGGGCGACCTGCTCGCGCAGCGGCAAGATGCCGGGACGGTCGGTGTAGTGGGTCTCGCCGCGCGCCAGCGCTTCGTCGGCGGCGTCGCGCACGGCCTGCGGCACGTCGACGTCGGCGCCGCGCGCCGTGGCGTCGCGGGCTTCGGGGGGGAGCGCCTGCAGTTTGGCGACGCGGGCGGCCAGGGGGACGACCAGTTCCATCAGATCCCCTGGACCGACTTGTACTCTTCGAGCTGCTCGGCCGTGTAGAGCTGCATGAACTCGATCTCGATGCCGCCGACGTCCTGCTCGAGGAAGGCGACCCAGCCCTCGGGGTGCACGTGGCTCCCCTTGACCTTGCAGGCCGCGCACTCCTTGAGGGTCGCGCCGTTCGCCTGCGCTTCGGCGAGCGCCGCGTCGATGTCCGCGACCGCGTAGCAGATGTGGTGCAGCCCTTCGCCGCCGCGCTCGCGGATCCACTTGGCGAAGCGGCCGTCCGGGTCCATCGACTGCGAGATCTGGTACTCGACGCCGCCCAGCCAGAAGAGCGCGACGAGGTTGCGCGACTTCTCGAAGCGGGTGACGGTGACCGAGGCGTCGACGCCGAGGAGCTTCTGGTAGGTGGCGAGGGTGGCCTCGACGTCGTTGACGGCGAACGACATGTGTTGGACCTTCTGGACTTGGATGCTCATGGGCGGATCTCCTTCGCGCGGGTGCGTGCGGGTTCGGGGGTTCGTGGGGCGTCGATGGGGTGGGGCGACGGGGCGCTTCGTCGGGGCGGGCTCACGGGAACACCGCCACGACCTCGACCTCGACCTTCACGCCGGCACCGAGGCGCACGATCAAGCCCGTGTGCGCCGGTCGGTGGTCGCCGAAGAACGCCTGCCGCGCTCGGCCGACGACCGCGCCGTCTTCGGGGTCGACGAGGTACGTGGTGACCTTGACGACGTACTCGCGCCGCGCGCCCGCGGCCGCCAGGACCGCGCCGAGGTTTGCGAAGACCACCTCGGCCTGCGCGGCGGCGTCGCCGGGCGCGACGAGGGCACCGTCAGCGTCCCGCGCCACCTGCCCGGCCACGTACAGCGTGTTGCCCGCGCGCACGGCGTGCGCGTACGTCCCGGGTACGTAGATCCCGGCGGGCTCGATGGTGGTGTGGGGGGAATCGGCCATGGGTCAGCCCTCCATCGGACGGCCGGCGAGGTAGGTGCGCAGGCGCGTCCGGTCCTGAAGCACCCGAACGTCGTCGGTCGGGTCGCCGTCGACGAGCAGCAGGTCGGCGGGCGCGCCCGTGCGGACGACGCCCCCCTCGAGCCCCAGCAGGCGCGCGCCGACCGACGTGGCCGACTCGAGCGCAGCGAGGGGCGAGAGCCCGCCGTGTACCAGGAGCTCGAGCTCGCGCGCGCTCATGGAGCCGTGCGGCAGCATGAAGCCGGCGTCGGTGCCGACCGCGATCGGCGCGCCGGCGCGGCGGACGCGCTCGAGGCTCGCCCACTTGTCGGCGCGGGCGCGTTCAGCCCACGCCCAACTTGCGGCCGAGCCGCCGAGCAGCTCGCGATCGATCTCGAAGTTGCGCTCGTTGACCAGTAGCGTCGGCACGTACGTGGTGCCGCGCGCCGCCATCAGGTCGGCGGTGCGCTCGTCGATCCAGTGGCCGTGCTCGACGCTGTCGAGGCCGGCCTCGACCGCCATCGCGACGCTCGGACCCCCCGACGTGTGGGCCGCCACGTGGCGCTCGAGGCGGTGCGCCTCGTCGATGGCGGCCGCCACCTCGGCGTCCGTCATCTCTTGCTTGTACGGGTGCTCTAGGTCGCGCGTCGAGCCGCCGCAGAGGTTGATCTTGATGCAGTCGGCGCCGCGCTTGACCTGCTCGCGGACGCCGACGCGGAAGGCCTCCGGGCCGTCGCAGGCGGCGACGTGGTCGGTGAGCCGGACGTGGTCCGCCCAACCCCCCTTGTCCATGTGGCCGCCGGTCACGCTCAGCCCCATCCCGCAGGCGACGACGCGCGGACCGGCGACCCAGCCGGCGCGGATCGCGTCCCGTAGGTCGATGACGACGGCGCCCGGGGCGTGCAGGTCGCGGACCGCCGTGAAGCCCCAGCGCAGCGTCTCGGCTGCGTGCGCCGCCGCGCGGAGCGCAAGCGCGGGGTAGCTGAGGCCGGCGTCCGCGAGGCGGTAGGCGCGGGGGTCGGAGTCGCCGTCGTACGCCAGGTGCACGTGGGCGTCGACCATTCCGGGCATCAGCGTGGCACCGGGCGCGTCGACGACCGTGCGCTCGGCCAGGTCGGCAACGCCGTCGGGCGATCCCACGTACGCGATGCGGCCATGCTCCACCACGACGACGACGCCGTGCCGGACCTCGCCGTCCGCGCCCACCACGACACGCGCGGGCCGGAAGACGGTGGGCGCCGGCGCCGGCGCTCGGCTCACGCGGGCGTCTCGCCGCGGCGGGCGAAGCCCGGGGGGGTGGGTTGGGGCGGGCTCTCGCTCGCGCCGAACGCGTGCATGATCGCCGCGGCGTACTTGATGCCCTGGAGGTAGGAGTCGACGGTCACGTTCTCGTCGGGCGCGTGCAGGTTCGCGCCGGGGTTGGCGAACCCGGTCAGCACGCACGGGATCCAGACGTGGCGCAGGATCGTCCCCTCCGCCGAGACGCCGTTGACGATCGGCTTCTCGCCGTACACCAACGTCGCGGCCTCGACGACCGCCTCGGCCATCGGCTCCTTGGCCGAGATCTTGTACGGTGGCTCGGCGCGCTCCTTGCTCTCGATCTCGATGTGGCCGAACCCGTGCCGGTCGAGGTGGCGACGCAGTTTGGCGATCGCGTCCCCCTGCTGCATGCCCGGGATCAGCCGGAAGTCCATCTTGGCGCGCGCCTCGTTCGGGACGATGGTCTTGGAGCCCTTGCCGGTGTACCCGGCGACGAGGCCAGCGATGTTGGCCGTGGGTTCGTAGGTGCGCGCGTAGTGGGCGTCGACGCCGTCGCGCCCGAGCGCGAAGGACTCGATGCCCCACTCGCGCTTCATCGCCTCGGTGTCGACGCGCTCCGCCTTCTCCTCGAGCTCAGCCCAGTCCTCGGGTTGGAGCTGGTAGATGCCGTCGGTCCAGCGGTCGATCAAGATCCGGCGCTGGTCGTCCAGGATCGTGTTGAGTGCGCGCACGAGGTCCCAGACGGGGGTCGGCACGAGCGGGAAGTTGAGCGAGTGGATGTCGGCGTTGGCGCCGCGCGCCACCAGCTCGACGAACAGCACCGACTTGAGCCCCAGATCGACGTCGGGGAGCTCGGTCGCGGTGTCCATCGGGCCGTCGAGGCAGTGCATGCCGTCGGCCTCGAGCAGCGCGGTGTTCTGCTCGACCCAGGGACCGAGATGGAGGCTGCCGATCTCCTCCTCGCCCTCGATGATGAACTTGAGGTTGACCGGCAGTTCGCCTTGCACCGCGAGGAACGCCTTCGCCGCCTTGTTGAAGGCGAGCAC
>JAGXHO010000239.1 GCA_024636105.1 Trueperaceae bacterium
ACTGTCGACCCTCGCCGGCCGCGACCTCACCGGCCTCGACCTCCACCGCCCAGCGGTCGACGACATCGTGTTCGAGCGCCATGGCAAGACCTTCCGGCGGGTGCCGTACACCGTGGACGTCTGGTTCGAGTCCGGCGCGATGCCGTACGCGCAGTGGCGGTACCGCGGCATGAACTCGCCCGCAGGCGCCGCGGAGGACCTCGCCGCGCACTTCCCTGCCGATTACATCTGCGAGGCGATCGACCAGACCCGCGGTTGGTTCTACAGCCTCCACGCGCTTGCGACGCTGCTCACCGACGCCGGCGACGAGGGGCGCGCGCCCGGGCCGCTGCACCACCTCGCGGGCACGACGAGCGCATTCAAGAACGCCATCGTCCTCGGCCACATCGTCGACGAGCAGGGCGAGAAGATGTCGAAGTCCAAGGGCAACGTGGTCGACCCCTGGACGGTGTTGGACGCTCAGGGGGCCGACGCCTTGCGCTGGTACCTGTTCGCCTCGAGCCCCCCCGAAGCCACCAAGCGCTTCTCGCAGGCGCTGGTCGAGGAGACGCTCCGCGACGTGTTCATGACGCTCTGGAACACGTACGCCTTCTTCGTGATGTACGCGAACCTCGACCGACCCGACCTCGAGGCCGCGCCGCCGCCCGCCGAGCGGCCGCTCATGGACCGCTGGCTGCACGCGCGGGTGCGCGCCCTCGTGCGCGACGTGACCGCCGACCTCGAGGGCTTCGACGCCACGAGCGCCGCTCGCCGCATCCGCGACGTCGTGGTCGACGAAGTCTCGAACTGGTACGTGCGCCGCAACCGGCGCCGCTTCTGGAAGGGCGACGGCGCCGCCGACGCGCTCGCCGCCTACGCCACGCTGCACGAGGCGCTCGTGACCGTCGCGAAGACGATGGCGCCGCTCGCACCGTTCGTCGCCGAGGCGCTGTACCGGAACCTGGTCGCGCGGCGCGACCCGGCGGCCCCGATCAGCGTCCACCTGTGCGCCTGGCCCGTGGCCGAAGCGGCGGCGATCGACGAGGCTCTACTCAGCGACATGCGCACCCTGCAACGGATCGTGGAGTTGGGCCGGGCCGCCCGCGCAGCGTCGGGCCACAAGGTGCGCCAGCCGTTGCCCGAGGTCCTCGTGCGGGTGCGGGACGCCGCCGAGCTCGAGGGCCTCAAGCGGCTCGAGGACGCGTTGCGCGAGGAGCTCAACGTCAAGGCCGTGCGCTACCTCGAGCCGACGGCCGCGTTCGTCGACTACGCCGTCAAGCCGAACCTGCCGGTCGTCGGCCGGAGGCTCGGCAAGCGCATCCCCGAGATCCGCGCCGCGCTGGCGACCATCGACGGGCGGGCCGTCGCGGCGGCGGTCGCGGAGGGCCGGACCTTCGAGCTCGACCTCGAGGGCGGGCCCGTCGCGCTCGCGCCCGACGAACTGCTGCTCGACGCGCGCAGCCCGGAAGGGTACGCGGCGGTCGAGGAGAAGGGGTACCTCGCCGCGCTGCGCACCGAGCTCACGCCCGAGCTGCGCCGCGAGGGACTGATGCGCGACGCCGTGCGCCTCGTCCAGGACGCGCGCAAGCAGGCGGGGCTGGAGGTGTCGGACCGGATCGCGCTGGCGCTCGCGGCCGACGGCGCGGAGGCGGTCGAAGCGCTCGTCGAGCACCGCGACGCGCTCGCCGCCGAAGTCTTGGCGGTCGAGGTGCGCGAGGGCGACCTCGATGGCGATGCCTTCCGGATCGTCGCCGAGTTCGGCGGCAGCCGGCTGAGCATCGCGCTGCGGCGCATCGGCTGACGCCACGCACAGGGCGCGTTTGGGACGGGGCGGAACGGCCGGTGCGGTAGACTCACCGAGGCCGCCCGGACGCGCGCCCGCGCGTCCAGGAGCGCGGCCAGCACAGGAGGCACGTCATGAAGATCGGCATCAACGGGTTCGGCCGCATCGGTCGGCAGATCTTCCGCATCGCCCACGAACGAGGACTCGAGATCGTCCTCGTGAACGACCTGACCGACAACGCCACGCTCGCGCACCTGCTCAAGTACGACTCCTCCTACGGGCCCTTCAAGGGCGAGGTGAGCCACGACGAGGGTGCGATCATCGTCGACGGCAAGCGCGTCGTCGCGACCGCGATCCGCGAACCCGGCAAGATCCCGTGGGGCGAGCACGGCGTCGACATCGTCGTCGAGTCGACCGGCTTCTTCACCAAGCGCGCGGACGCCGCGAAGCACCTCGAGGGCGGCGCCAAGCGCGTGCTGATCAGCGCGCCCTCGCCCGACGCCGACGCCGACATCATGATGGGCGTCAACGAGTTGAGCTACGACCCGGCCAAGGACGTGGTCGTCTCGAACGCCAGCTGCACGACCAACTCGCTCGCAGCGATCATGAAGGTGCTCGACGAGACCTTCGGCATCGAGCAGGCGATGATGACGACCATCCACAGCTACACCAACGACCAGAACGTGCTCGACGGCCCCCACCGCGACCTGCGCCGCGCGCGCACGGCGGCTACGAACATCATCCCGACCACGACCGGTGCCGCGAAGGCGGTCGGCAAGGTGCTGCCGAACCTCGACGGCATCTTCGACGGCCTCCCCGTCCGCGTGCCCACCTCCACCGGGTCGCTCTCGGACGTGACGGCGCTCATGAAGCGCGACGTGACCAAGGCCGAGGTGAACGCGGCGCTCAAGGCGGCCGCCGAGGGCCCGCTCAAGGGCATCGTCCGGTACACCGAGGACCCGATCGTGAGCTCCGACATCATCGGCGACCCGCACTCGGCGATCTTCGACGCCGGTCTGACCAAGACCATGGGCCGCATGCTCAAGTTCTTCTCCTGGTACGACAACGAGTGGGGCTACAGCTCGCGCATGGTCGACGTGCTCGAACTGATGGCAGAACGGCGCTGAGGGTCCCCGTGCCCGCCTTCCCCACGCTCGACGGGGCGCCGCTCGACGGCAAGCGGGTGTTCGTCCGCGTCGATCTCAACGTCCCCATCAAGGGGGGCGTGATCGGCGACGACACCCGCATCCGGGCGACGCTGCCCACGCTCACCGAACTGCTCCGGCGCAACTGCACGCTCGTGCTCGCCAGCCACCTCGGCCGGCCCAAGGGTCCCGACGACGCGGCGCGCCTCGCGCCGGTCGCTGCACGCCTCGGAGACCTGCTCGGCCGCGAGGTCCGCTACCTGGCCACCGACGGGCCGGCGGCGCCCGAGCAGGCGGCCTTCGTCGCCGATGCTCCCGAGGGCTCGGTCACGCTCCTCGAGAACACCCGCTTCGACCCGCGCGAGACCAAGAACGACGCGGCGCTGGCGCGCGTCCTGGCCGGCTACGCCGATGCGTTCGTCAACGACGCGTTCGGCGCGGCCCACCGGGCGCACGCCAGCACCGAGGGGATCGCGCGGCTGCTGCCGTCGGTCGCCGGGCGCCTCATGGAGCGCGAACTCGCGGTCCTCGGCGGCCTGTTGGAAGCCCCCGAGCGCCCGTTCGTCGTCGTGCTCGGCGGCGCCAAAGTCTCCGACAAGATCGGCGTGATCGAGCGCCTGCTCGACGTGGCCGACGCGCTCGTGATCGGCGGAGCCATGGCCTTCACCTTCGTCAAGGCCCAAGGTGGTCGCGTGGGCGATTCGCTCGTCGAGGACGACCTGCTCGACCTGGCCCGCCAACTGCTGGCGAAGGCCAAGGAACGCAAGGTGCCGTTGACGCTCCCCGTCGATTCGAACTGCGCGGCGGAGGTCAGGCCCGGCGTGGAGACCAGCGTGCATCCGACGGACGCGATCCCCGACGACCTCAAGGGCTTCGACATCGGGCCGAAGTCGATCGCCGACTTCCGCGACGCGCTCGCCGGCGCCGCCACGATCCTGTGGAACGGTCCGCTGGGCGTCTTCGAGGTACCCCCGTTCGACGCGGGCACGCGCGCGATCGCCGAAGCGGTCGCCGCCTCCGGGTCGATGAGCGTCGTGGGCGGTGGCGATTCGGTCTCCGCGATCACCAAAGCTGGCCTGGCCGACCGCATCGAGCACGTCAGCACCGGGGGCGGCGCTTCGCTCGAGTTCCTGGAGGGGCGCACGCTGCCGGGCGTCGCCGCGCTCGGCGCCGTGCCTTGGACCTGAGCTCGCCCGCGCGCGGCGCGGCCGCCGTTCGCAGCGACCGTTGGGCCCCCCTGGACCCGGCGTCCGTTCCGGCGTCGTGGGGCTTCGCCCCCACGACGCCGGTGCACGCGAACCTGACCGGGGATTACACCTACCTCACCCACGGGTACTACGCCTCGCTCGACGCCGAGCAGCGCGGCGAGGCGGTCGTGCCCACCGCCGCCGAGTGCCTCGATGCCTACGTGGTGCCGATCGCCATGGAGGTGGCTCGGCGCGCAGGCTTGCCGGTGCCGGAGGCTCAGCTGGTCACCGACCGCTGGCCCGCACCACCGCTGCTCGCGTACCCCGTGAACCCGTTCTCGAGCCGCGGCGAACTGCTCGCCGACGCGGCCGCGATCGCCTCGCGCCGCAACGGCCTGACGTACACCGGCAAGTACCCGGTGCTGTGCCAGACGCTCCCCGACGATTGCCGCATCGACGTCGTGCGGATCGTCCTGGGCACGACCCCGGTCGCCGAGTACGCGGGCTTCGCCGCCGACGTCTGGGCCGCCTTCCGCCTCCCACTGACGAAGGTGCGCGTGATCGTCTCGCGCCACGCGTACCACTTCTCCGGCATCGAACCCTTGCCGCTCAAGGTGCTGACCGCCGACGAGCGGAGCGTCCTCGAGGAGGGCGGCGCATGGCGCGCCTAGCGATCTTCACCGAGCGCTACACGATCCGGTCCGCGGTCGAGTTGACGGCGCTGACCAACTTCCGCCTCGCCGCCTTCGAGCTCGGGCACGAGCTCGATTTCGTCTTCAAGAACGAGCTCAAGTACCTCGCCCAGTACGACGCGGTGCTCATCCGCTCGCTCACCGACCCGCTCAACACCTCCTACGTGGTGGCGCGCTGGGCCGAGCTCTTGGGCAAGCGGGTGATCGACACGTCCGAGGCCATCCGCGTCTGTTGCGACAAGGTGAACATGTACCGGCGTCTGCAGCAGGCGAACGTGCCGCTGCCCGAGACGCGCTTCCTCGACGAGAAGTCGGTGACGCCGGCCGACGCAGCCGCGCTCTTCGAAGAGCTCGGGGCACCGCTCGTGCTCAAGGCCCCGAACTCGTCGTTCTCCGCATACGTCGACAAAGCGACCACGCCCGAAGAGTTCGTGCGGGTGGGCAAGCGCTTCCTGCGCCGCGCCGATCGCATCGTGGTGCAGCAGTACCTCCCGTCCGCGTTCGACTGGCGGGTGATCACGCTGCACGGCAAGGTGCTCGCCGTGGTCGAGTACCGCTTCGCGGCCGACCGCTGGAAGGTGATGCAGCGCGGCGGCGAGGGCGAGTCGGCGGTCACCCGCGGGATCCCGCGCGACGAGGCCCCGAAGAAGCTGATCGAGGTAGCGCTCGCCGCGTCGAACGCGATCTCGAACAGCCTCCACGGCGTCGACCTGAAGGAGATCGACGGCGAGTTCTTCGTCATCGAGGTGAACGACAACCCGACGATCGCCGCGACCGAAGAGGACCAGGCGAACCCAGAGATCTACACCGAGGTGGTGCGGTACTTGGCCGAGGGACCCTCGGCGCTCGCTCACCTCGTCGGCTGACGGCGCCTCCAGCGCTTGCGGCCCACGACCACCATCGCGCGGTGGCGCGAGCGCCCGTAGCGCGCTACCGCGGCGAAGTCGCTCCGCCGCAGCGGCAGGTGCACGCCGTCGGCACGGTCGCCGTCGTCCGGCACGAGCGGGTCGTGCAGGTAGAGGTGGTCGGCGTCCCAGCCGGTCGCGACCACCCAGTGCGGCACCCGCTCGGCGTGGAGGCGGGCGTTGGAGACGAGCACCAGCGGCACGCGTCCCGCGCGCAGCTGGGCTTCGACGTCGTCCGGACCGAACTCGCCGACCCGCTCGCGTCCTCCGAGGCGCTCGAAATCCTCGAGGAACCCCGCGTGCGCGAGCGCGACCACTTCCTTCTTCGTCGGGTCGCGAACGGTGTCGAGGAACGGCACCCCGCGGCGATCGACCCACACCTCGGCGTCGAAGCCACGCCGCAGCGCCGCGACCGCCAGGCCGTGGGCGCTCGTCCCGCCGTGGCCGGCGAGCATGAAGACGGTCGTCGCCTCGCGCCAGAGCGCGAGCTCCTCGACCGGGCCCAGCGGCGTCGGATGCCCGAGCGAGCGCATGGCCATCTGCAAGCAGGCCGCACCGCAAGTGAATTCGAGCGATTGCGGTTGGTACGGCACGTTGAGCAAGCGGGCGGCGTCGCCGCGCAGGCGCTTGCGCATCCGCAGCGCGTCGCTGCCGTCCTCGTAGAAGTCGTCGGTGACGCCGACGACCTCGTACCCGCGGCGCTCGTACAGCCCGATCGCGGCGACGTTGTCGACCCGCACCTCCAACCGCATCGACACGCAGCCGCGCTCGACGGCGGCCGCCTCGGCGGCGTCGAGCAACGCGCGGGCGACGCCCCGGCCGCGATGGTGCGGATCGGTGACGAGCGAGTAGAGGCGCGCCCCGTGGAACCCGCGCCGGTACGTCACGATCGCATCGCCGACGACGGCCCCGCCGAACTCCGCCACCCAGAGGTCGGCCGTGGCGCTGTCGAGGAAGCGCGCGAACGAGGCGCGCGAGACCCGGTCGCCCGGGAACACCTCCTCGAGGCGCACGAGCGCGTCGACGTCGCTTCGCGCAGCGCGGCGGACGGCGACCGCCGTCGTGCCGGGAGCGCGATCGGTCAATCGAGGGCTTTCAGCGCGTCCCGCAGCGCCGGCACCACCGCGTGCACGTCGCCGACGATGCCGTAATCGGCCACCTTGAAGATCGGCGCATCCGCGTCCTTGTTCACCGCGACGATCACGCCCGAGCGGTTCATGCCGGACAGGTGCTGGACGGCGCCGGACAGCGCCAAGCCGACGTACAGCTTCGGGGCGACGCTCTTGCCCGTCTGCCCCACCTGCTCCGCGTACGGTCGCCACCCGGCATCGACGACGGCGCGGGTGGCGGCGACCGCCCCGCCCAGGTCGTCGGCCAGCCCCACCGCGTGCGCCTCGAAGGCCGCCGCATCGCCCAAGCCGCGCCCGCCGCACACGACGACGTCCGCCTCTTCGAGGGCCACGCGCGCGCGGACGGCGCGCTCGGTCGGCCGGGTCGTCGCGATCGAGTCGCCCGCTTCGAACGCGACGGACACCGACTCGACGACCCCGTCCGTGTCGGCACGGTCCGCCACCGGGTACGCGCCCGGCTTGACGCTGACGACGACCGGTTCGGCCACCGCGCGCACGGTCGCGACCGCCCGCGACAGGTAGGTCAGGCGCTCGGCGACGACCGCGCCGTCCTCGACGCGCACCTCGGTGACGTCTTCGAGGAGGGGCCCGCCGAGGCGCAGCGCGACTCGGGGCGCTACCGCCTGGCCGCCGCGGTTGGCGGTCAGCAGGATCGCCCGCGCGCCCTTGGCGCGCGCCACGTCCGCGACGGCGCGGGTGCGCGCCTCGTGACCGCCGTGCGCGAGCACCGGATCGGCGACGCGGTACAGCGTGGGGACGAACCCGGCGAGCGCGGCCGCCGCGGCGTCGGCGTCGGCGTCCGGACCCTCACCGAGCACCAAGCCGGCCAACGGAACGCCGAGCGCGTCGGCGAGGCGACGTCCGGCGGTGACGAGTTCGAACGCGGCGCGGCGCGGTACGCCGGCGGAGTGGTCGAGGACGATCAGCAGCATGGTCGGGACCTCACAGGACCTTGGCCTCGTCGCGCAGGCGACGGGCGAGTTCGCGGGCGGCCACGCCGACGTCGCCGTCCAGCATCACCCCGCGGCGGGCGCGCAACGGCAGCTCGACGCGGACGGTGGCGACGGTCGACGCCGCGCCCTCGACGGGGCGGCGATCGAGCGGCTTGCGCTTGGCCTTCATGATGTTGGGCAGCGTCGGGTAGCGCGGTTCGTTCAACCCCTGTTGGGTGGTCGCCACGACCGGGAGGGGCGCGCGCCACGCGGCGCTGCCGTCGTCTGCGTCGTGAACGGCCACGACGTCCTCGCCCTCGATCGCGAGCTCGGTGGCCCAGTCGAGCAGCGGCCAGCCGAGCGCCTCGGCGAGCGCGGGTCCAAGCGCAGCGCTGTCCCAGTCGGCCTGCTTGCCACCGACGAGCACGAGCTTGGCGCCCGCCTCGAGGACCGCCGCAGCGAGCGCGGGCGCCTGGGCGAGCGGGTCGAGGTCGGCGTCGGTCTCGAGCAGGACGGCTCGGTCGGCGCCGAGCGCCAGCGCGGAACGCAGCGCCGCCTCGACGCTGGCCGGGCCGAGGGCCAAGGCGACGACCTCGTCGGCGAGGCCCGCTTCTCTGAGGCGCAGCGCCTGCTCGACGCCGTACTCGTCCATCCCGTCGAGCGCGAAGCCGGCGCCGTCGAGGTCGATCCCTACGGGTCCGGCCCGCAGCCGCGCTTCCGCGTCGGGTACGAACTTCACGAACGTGACGATGGTCATTTGGGGTCCTCCGGGCGCCGCCGCGCCGCGGCGCCCACGGGCGACGTCGGCGACCGGGCGCGACCCCGGCAGTATCGCATGCGCCTTGGGACGGGGCGGTCCTTGGCCCCGTCCCGAGGCGCGCCGCTACCGATCGAACTCGCGCCGCAGTTGCCGTTCGATCACGATGCGCTGGATCTCGGAGGTCCCCTCGTAGATGGTGGTCACGCGCGCGTCGCGCAGGTAGCGCTCGACCGGGTACTCCGCCGAGTACCCGTAGCCGCCGAAGACCTGCACCGCGGCGTCGGTGATCGCCAAGGCCGCCTCGGACGCGAACAGCTTGGCCATGCTCGCCTCCATGGTCACGCGGTACCCGCGGTCCTTGAGCCACGCCGCCTTGTGGACCAGCAGCCGCGCGGCTTCGAGGCGCGTGGCCATGTCGGCGAGCTTGAACGAGACCCCCTGGTACTCACGGATCGCCTGCCCGAAGGCGTGGCGCTCGCCGGCGTAGCGCACCGCCGCCTCGAAGGCGGCGCGCGCCACGCCCACGGCGAGGGCGGCGATCCCGATCCGGCCGCCGTCGAGCGAGCCCATCGCCATCAGGAAGCCCTGACCCTCGGCCCCCAAGCGCTGGTCTGCGGGCACGAACGCGCCGTCGAAGCGCACGCCGGTCGTGATCGCCGCGTGCTGCCCCAGTTTGCGCTCGGGCGGACCGAACGACATCCCCTCGGCGCCCTTCTCGACGAAGAACGCGCTGATGCCGCGCGCGCCCGCCGCCGGATCGGTCTTCGCGAGCACCAGGTAGAGCTGCGCCTCGCCCCCGGAGGTGATCCACGCCTTGGTGCCCTCGAGCACGTACCCGCCCTCGACCCGCGTCGCCCGGGTCGTGAGCGCGGCCGCGTCGCTGCCGGCCTGCGGTTCGGTCAGGCAGAACGCGCCGATCCACGCACCGGTCGCGAGCTTCGCCAGCCAGCGCTCCTTCTGGACGTCGCTGCCGTGCTCGAGCAGGAGCGACTGCGGAAGGCCGTTCGTGACCGATGCGATCACCGCGTGCGACGCGTCGACGGCGGCCACCTCTTCGAGCAGCACCGCGAGCGCCAACTGGCCCAGGCCGAGGCCACCGTGCGCCTCGGGCGTCATGACCCCGAGGAGCCCCATCTCGCCCATCTTCCGCAGCGTCGGCCAGGGGAACCGCGGATGCCGGTCGAGCTCCGCCGCGTGCGGCGCCAACTCGCGCTGCGCGAACGCACGGACGGCACGCTGCAGGTCCTGCAGGTCCTCGGGAAGCGCGAAGTCCATGGATCCTCCGGGGGCGGAGGCTACCACGCCCCCCGGTGGCTTCGGCGTACCCTGCAGCATGACCGCACGCCAACTGCTCGAGAGTCTCCCAGAAGCATTCGACGGCGCGCGCGCCGGCGACCTGCGCGCGGTGGTGCAGTACGACCTCACCGAACCGACCTACCAGGTGATCGAGGCCGGCACCATCCGCACCGTGGCCGGCCGCGCCGAGGCGCCCGACCTGACGCTCACCATCGCCGACGACGACCTCGTGGCGCTCTTCCAAGGCAAGCTGGCGCCGAGCCTCGCCTTCATGACCGGACGCTTGCGGATGCAGGGCGACGTGCGGCTGGCGCAGCAGCTGGTCGACCTCGTCGACCAAGAACGGATGCGCGCCCTCGGCTGAGCGCGTTCGGTGAGCACGCTCCTCGGAGCGCGGCGTCAGACGCTCGGCGGGTAGGTCAGACGCTCGGCGGGTAGAACGTCGCCTCGTGGTCCACGAGGCGCCCGTCCTGGTACCGGAACGTCGCGCTGAACGTCCCCGGCCGATCGAGCCACGGAAGGAACACGCGGTCGCCCTCCCACAGCGGCAGCGTGGGCACGTCGGCGGTCGCGACCCAGTGCAGGCTCCCCTCGGCGGGATCGGGGTGCAGGTCGCCGCGGGTCTCCGTGACGACGAAGCAGAAGGCGTACCAGTCGTGGGTCCCGTCGAACGCAGGCCAGGTGAGGAACCCCTTGAGGTCGGCGCGCACCACCTCGAGCCCGGACTCCTCGAGCACCTCCCGGCGCAGGCAGGCTTCGGGCGACTCGCCGGGCTCGAACTTGCCCCCGAGGCCGTTCCACTTGCCATAGTGCGCATCGCCGGGTCGCTTGTCGCGCCGGATCATGAGCGTGTGGTCGCCGCGGCGCACGTAGGCGAGCGTGGCGAGCTTGACGGGCGGGTGTCTCACGCGGGGTCCTCGGTCCTCAGCTCGGCGCGGAAGGCCTCGACGAGGAGGCCGGCGAGCACGGCGTCGTCGACGAGCGCCCCCCCACGCTCCACCCGCAGCCGCACGCGCTCGACGTCGCGCACCTCGCCGGCGCGCGCCAACGCGCGCCCTGCCCAGCGCACGGCCTCGTCGGGCGCGGCGCCTGGAGCCAGGAGCGTCGTGCGGGTGCGGGCACCTGAGGCGGACTCGAGCACGAGCCGCAACTCGATGCGTCCGCCGCGCCGCCCCACGAACACCTGTTCCAGACGCTCGGCCCTCACGCGTCCGGACGATCGAGGTCGAAGGCGGCGTGCACCGCCCGGAGCGCGTCCTGCGCCGCTCGCGCCGGGATCGCGACCGAGATGCGCACCTCGCTCGTCGCGATCATCTCGATGTTCGCTCCCGCGGCCGCCACCGCTTCGAAGAAGCGCGCGGCGATGCCCGGCGTCGAACCGATCGCCACCCCGACGATCGAGAGCTTGGCCACGTCGCGGTCGAGCGCCGCTTCGCCACCCAGCTCCCGCATCACCGGTGCGACCGCGTCGAGCGCCTCGTCGGCGGCGTCGAGCGGCACGGTGAAGGCCATCTGCTGCCGGCTGTCGCCGGCGCCGCGGACCCCCTGGATGATCATGTCGGCCGATACGCCCGCGGCGCCCAGCGCACCGAAGACGCGGGCGGCGACGCCCGGTTGGTCCGGTACCCCGAACAGGTCTATGCGCGCGTGGTCGTCGTCCAGCGCGACGCCGGTGACGGGACGATCGGTGTCCATCCGAGCCTCCTCGGGGGGGATCCGGGTCACGATCGTGCCCGGTTGGTACCCGAACGATGAACGTACGTGGATGCGGACGCCGTAGCGGCGCGCGTACCAGACGCTGCGCGGGTGGAGCACCCGGGCACCGAGCGCGGCGAGCTCGAGCATCTCGTCGTAGTCGATGCGCTCCAGCTTCGTCGCCGACGGCACCTGGTGCGGGTCGGTCGTGAAGACCCCGTCGGTGTCCGTGAAGATCTCGCACTCCTCGGCGCCGAACGCGGCCGCGAGCGCCACCGCGGTCGTGTCCGAGCCGCCGCGCCCGAGGGTGGTGACCTCGCCGTCCGCGTCGACCCCTTGGAACCCGGCGACCACGCACACGTCGACTTCGCGGAAGGCGGCGAGCAATCGGGCAGGATCGACCCGCACGATGCGCGCCGACCCGAAGGCGCCGTTGGTGAGGAACCCGGCTTGCGCGCCCGTGAACGAGCGTGCGCGCACGCCCAGGTGCTGCAGCGCGAGGGCGACGAGCGCCATCGAGACCTGCTCGCCGGTCGCCATGAGGTGGTCGAGCTCGCGGCGGTCGGGGCGCGGCGTGACCTCGCGCGCGAAGGCGACGAGGCGGTCGGTGGTGTGCCCCATGGCGCTGACGGTCACGCACACCTTGGCGCCCTCGGCGACCGTGCGCTCGATGCGTTTGGCGACCTTTCGGATGCGCTCGACGTCGCCCAAGCTGGTGCCGCCGAACTTCTGGACGCGTAAGGGGAAAGGCGCCGGGCGGCGCTCGGGCGGTGGCTCCATGGCCGCGCAGCCTACCAGGAGCCGCCGTCCGCCGCGCTGCGCTGCTGAGCACCGCTCCGCCGTCCACCTGCGGCGCTGCCCTCGCCTGTCCCGCGATCGGCGCAAGAAGTCGACGGGGACGGGTCGGATGCCCCC
>JAGXHO010000240.1 GCA_024636105.1 Trueperaceae bacterium
ACGCGGGAGGAGAGCGATGGACGTTCCCACTTCGAGGCGACGCGCTGCCGAGGGCCAAGCGGTCGAGCCCCCGGCGCCCGAAGAGCACCCAGCCGACGCCGAGTCGACGGGCCCTCGCACGGCGCCGGGCGCCGGCAAAGGCGCGGCGGGTGCGCGGGCGGCGACGCGTGGCGGGCGTGCTGGCAAGGGGGGGAGCCGCGTCGGCGCCAAGCGTGGGATCGAGCGGCGGAGCGGCGGGCGCGTTTCGGTCACGCAGGCCAACCCGCTGGCGCTCTCGCGCCAGGAGATGGGGCTCCTGACCAAGCGCCTGCTCGTCCTCGCGCTCTCCGACATCACCCGCGACGACCACGACCTGGAGCCCATCCGGATCACGGCCTGGGAGTACGCGCAGATCTTCAACATCCGGGGCAAGAGCATCTACAACCGCATCGAGGACAGCGCCCGCGAGCTCCTCGAACAGACCGTCCAGATCAAGGAACCCAACGGCGATTGGATCATGTTCCAGTGGGTCTCCGAGGCGCGGTACGACAGCGGCCGCGACAGCAAGGACAAGCTCGCGTGCATCGAACTCAAGATCCACGACAAGCTCAAGCCCTACCTGCTGCAGCTGCGGCGCGACTTCAGCATCATCCCGACCGACCAGCTGCTGAGCTTCGAGTCGTTCAACAGCATGCGCCTGTTCGAGGTTCTCTACACCGCGAGCTACGGCGGCGAGAAGCGCCACCTCGATTTCGACGTGGACGACCTGAAGCTGCGCCTGGGGCTCGACGGCAAGTACGAGCGTTTCAAGGACTTCACGTACGTGCTCGACAAGGCCCAGGGTGAGTTCGCCAAGTACACCTCGCTCACCTTCACGTACGAGGGGCGCAAGGTCGGTCGCAAGTACCAGAACGTCTCGATTCTCATCGAGAAGAACGACGTCTTCCAGCCGCGCGTGCGGCTGCCGGACAGCATCGCCCGGAGGGTGCAGCGCGAGGGCGACACCGAGGCGCAGCTGCGGGCGCTGCAGGCGGCCGACGCGCTGCGCGACGTGGGCTGGGCGCTCGATCCCGACCGCAGCGTCGCCCAACACGGCGCGCAGCGCGTCATCGACGTCGTGCGTTACGCGCGCTCGCTGCAGCGCAAGTCCGAACAGACGGGACGGCCGATCGCGAACCTCGCCGGCTTCGTGCACAGCCTGCTGCAGCAGGGGATCGAACCGCCGCCTGCCGAGCCGGAGGTCGTCGACGCGCGGCTGACGCGCGACGCCGTCCGCGGCATCGTGTCGGGGATCGTCGACGCCTTCGAGCAGCAGCGCCGCGAGCGCGCCAAGGCTGCGTGGGAGGCGCTCAGCGCGGACCAGCGCGAGCTCGTGCACACGCTCATGCAGGCCACCGGCCACCGCTTCACGCTCGAGCGCATCGAGGCGGCCGGGTGGGCGGGGCCGCTGTACGAGGCGAACCGCATCGACGTCCTGTCGAGCCATGGCTTCCTGACGTTGCCGCCCTACCTCAGCGACGTGGTCGCCTACGCCGACCACGGCGAGCTCCTCGAGGAGTACCCGGTCGAGGACCGCCAGAGGTTGCTCGGCGAGCTCCGCGAGGCGGGTGCCTGACGCGATGTGCGGGCGCTACACGCTCTACCACCACGAGGAGGACCTGAGCGAGCTCTTCGAGCTCGACGCCTTCGTGGTGGCGCCGCGCTACAACGTCGCGCCCACCCAAACCGTGCCCATCGTCCGGGTGGGGGAGGGCGGCCGACGCGAACGCCTCGACGCCCGCTGGGGCCTCGTGCCGGCTTGGGTCAAGGAGGCGAGCGCCTTCAAGGCCGTGCTCTTCAACGCCCGGTCGGAGACCGTCGCCGAGAAGCCGAGCTTCCGCGACGCCGCTCGTCGCGCGCGCTGCGCGGTGCCCGCGAGCGGCTTCTACGAGTGGACCGTCGGCGACGACGGCCGCAAGCAGCCGTGGTACGTGCACCGGCGCGACGGGGCGCCGCTGGTGTTCGCTGGCCTGTACGCCGAGCGCGGCGATGGCGGCTCGAACGTCAGCGCCACGGTCCTGACGACCGCGCCGAACGCGACGTTGGCGGCGCTCCACGACCGCATGCCGGTCGTGCTCGACCCGGCGGCGATCGGGCGTTGGCTCGACCCCGACGAGCGCGATCCGCACGCCCTCGACGACCTGTTGGTGCCCTGTCCCGATGCATGGCTGGAGGCGTACCCCGTCGGTCCCGAGGTGGGGAACGCGCGCGTCGACGATCCCCGGTTGATCCAGCGTGCCTGAGCGCGGCTGCGAAGCCGCTCACGGCCACCGGGTGGCCCTCGGCGTAGGTTTGCGCCACCACGACCGATCCGAACGGTCTTCCCGGAGGTCTGCATGAACCGACAGCCCGAACGCCCAACGGCGCCCATCCGCGGCCGGCGTCCCTGGCCGCTGCTGCTCGTCCTGGTCCTCGCGCTCGGCCTCGTGGTCGCACCGCGGAGCCCGGGCCACCGCGTCGCCGCTCAGATCGACGCCACCGGGATCGAGCAGGCGCTCGCTGCCTTCGACGAGGAGGTCGCGTTGCTCGAGCGCCTGCGCGGCACGATCGACCCCGCGAGCCACGACGTCGGGGCGCTCGGCCTCGAGCTCGCGTTCGAGGAGCCCGATGCGATCGCCGCGGCCGTGCACGACGCCGTGTCGTACCAACCCTACGCTGGCGTGATGCGCGGGCCCGATGGCACGTGGGAGGCGCGCGCGGGCAATGCCCTCGATCAGGCCCTCTTGCTGGCGCGGTTGCTCGTGGACGCGGGCTACGACGCCGAGGTCGCGCTCGCGACGCTGCCGGAGGATGCGGCGCGCGACGTGCTGGAGACGATGCGCCCTGCGGAGGGTCCCGCCGGGGTCGACTGGGAGGCCGCAGGGCTGACGCCCGAGGCGCTCGTCGACGACCCGGCGGCACTGGAGCGGGTCGCCGAGGAGGCCGTGGTCGCGCTCGCCGACCTCGAGGCGCGCGCCGACGCGACGGCGGCGTGGCTCGAGGGGGAGATCGGAGCGTCGTGGGCCGAACCGGGCGCGGTCGCTGCCGCCGTGCTCGAGGAGGCGTCCGCCTACGCCTGGGTGCGCGCACGGCTCGCCGAGGGCGATCCGTGGAACGAGCTGCATCCGGTGTTCGGCGACGCGCCTGCCTGGGCGGCAGCGCTCGAGCCGGAGCGGACGATCCAGGGCAACGTCCCGGAGGACCTCCTTCATCGCTTCCGCCTCGAGGCGATCGTCGAGCGGCGCGTGGGCGGCGACGTCGAGGTCTCCGCGCTCTTCCCGGCGTGGGAGCGGCCGGTCGCGAACCTGGTCGGCGTGCCGCTGGTCGCGGTCTTCGCACCCGACGGCCTCGAGGACGTCGAGATGGTCGTGAGCGACGTGGCCGCGGCATCCGCGGCGACGACCTTCTTCGTGCCCGTCCTGAACGGTACGGCCATCGCCGGCGCCGATGTGTTCGACCGCCTGGGCAATCAGGTCGACCAGATGGCGGCCGCGAGCCCCATGAGCGGCCTCTTCGGCCAGCTGGGGAACCTCACGAACGAGGCCACGCAGGAGCTCGGCGGCGAGGGGATCGAGCTCGCGGCGGTCTGGTGGCAGTACACCTTCGTGCACCCCGATGGTCGCGAGACCGTGCACCGCCGTCCGGTGCTCGACCGGGTCCATCCCGACGACCGCGCCGCCGGCATCGTCGGCGAACTCGCGCCCATCGACGCGCAGGCCGCGTTCGAGGCGCTGACGTACCGCCAGCTCTTCATGGTGGCCGCTGCCGACGTCGCACCGGCGACGGCCGAGCGCGTGCGGCTCGACGCGCAGCTGGCGCTCGCGGGGTACCAGCGCACGACCTGGCTCGAGTCGGTGGCACCGCAGGGGCGCTCGCTGGGCGTCCCCGAGGCGACGGGCACCGTGCTGGCACGCGACCAGCTGACGACCGCCTACGCCGCCTTCGCCGACCACGACGTACCCGACGGGGCGGTGAGCTACCGGTACGAGCCCGCGCTGGCCGTCGTCTCGTCGCCGCTGGCGCCCGGTCGTTCGGTCGTCGACGTCGTGCAGAACCCACGCCGCGTGCTTGATCTGGACGGCGCTCGACCGCTTCCGCCGGCGGCGCTCCGCGCGGGCGTCTGGGAGACCGCCACCGAGCGGCTGGCGCTGCGTGGGGAGGACCCGTCCGCGGTGGTCGACGCCCTCACCTTCACCAGCGCCGCGGACGTGGCCGGGATCGCGTGGCGCACGCTGCGGCAGGGCGACGCGGCGCCATCCGACCTGCCGGCGGCGAGCCGCGCGGCGATCGCGAACGACCTCGCCGAAGGCTTCGTGGTCGTCGCGCCGACGGCTGTGCCCGACGGGGTCGCCGAGGCCGCTTGGTGGCGCGTCGACCCCTCCACCGGCGTGGCGCTCGGACGTGGCGGCGATGGGCGCGGCCAGGCGGCCACCGAGTACTCCAACATGCAGATGTTCATCGCGGGCCAGCTCTTCAGTCAGGCGATCAACGTCGCCGGCTTCGGGGCGTGCCGTGCGGGTGGAGGCAGCAACGCTTGCTGCGCGGGCGACGCCGCGGCCGGCACGGCCGTCGGCCTCGTGCTCGGCTTCACCGTCTTCGCGAAGCTGGCCGCGGCCACGTCCCAGGCCGCGGGCCTGGGGGCGGGCATGCTCCTCGACGCCGGAGGCCTGGGTCTGGGTCTGGGTGGTGCGCTGCCGAGCTTCTGTTGACGCAGTGCGGCCACCCTCGGTTGCCTCGACCAACGGCGCCAGGTGCAGGACCGCCGGCACGTTCGAGAAGAGGCACCTCGTCGAGCGGCATCAGCCCGAACAGCAGCGCCAACACCTCGGCGTCGAGGACGCCGCCCACGAGCAGCGCCGCGGCGCCGCGGCTACCGCGCGCGAGGGCGCTCATGGTGCTCAGTTCGCGCAGGTCGACGGCGCCGGTGCGCCGCTCGTCAACGCCCGCATCCAATCGAGCGAGGCGCTGAAGCCCGCGGGGCGGGTGTCGCGGTGCCGGGCCGTGGGCACGTTGAGGTACGTGACCGGACTGCCGGCGG
This sequence comes from Trueperaceae bacterium, assembly GCA_024636105.1. Next base: position 5,036 of record JAGXHO010000240.1, read on the forward strand.
CGCACAGGGCGGCCACGAAGCGCTCCTGGGTGCGGTCGCGGACGATGACGTCCTGGCCCCCCTGCACCACGAGCGCAGGCACGCCGTGGCCGGACAGGCCGGTGGCGTTGGCGGCGAGCGCGCGGGCGAACCCCGGCGCCACCGCGCCCGGATCGCCCACCTGCAGCGCGCGGTGGAAGGCCTCGGTGTACGTTCCTGCGCCGTCGTACGGGTAGACCTGCTGCGCGCGGTCCACGCAGAACGCGCCCGCGTCCTGCTCGAGCGTCGGGACGAAGCGCGGCGCGAGCACCTGCGCGGGGTCGACTTCGTCGCCGTAGATCGACCGGTACGAAAGCAGCACGAACGGCGCGTAGTACGCCGCGGTGGCGAGCAGCGCCGCGACGTCGGTGGTGGCGGCGAAGCCCATCACGCCCGCCACCTGCACGTCGGGCGCGTAGGCACGGTGCTGGTCGGCGACCGCGAACGCGGCGTGGCCGCCTTGGGAGTAGCCGCCGAAGAAGGTCTCTGCCCGGAGCGCCCCGAGGTCCCCGGTGCGCGCGTACAGCTCGTTCATGGCGCGAGCGGCGTCGAGCAGCACGTGCGCCTCGCTGTCCGCGTGGAAGTAGGCCTGGGGGCGAGCCGGGTCCTCGAACCCGAGGTAGTCGGGGAAGACGGTGGCGATGCCGCGCCCGGCGTACGGGGCGAGCAGCTCGCGGTAGTAGCCGAGCGGGGTCGCGCGCTCGTACTCGCGCGACGGAGCGCACGCGTCGGCGACCCCGGTGGTGCCGGAGCCGTACACCAGCAGTGGCGCCGCGCCGCGCGGCGGGTCGACGGGGGTGAAGGCGCGCGCGCGCACCACCGCCACCGCGCCGTCGAAGCGGGTCGTGGTGAAGCGCAGGAGCCACAGGTCGACCGCGTTCTCGACCAGCGGCGCCCCGTACCCGCCGAAGGCGACCGCGGCGCGCTCCTGCACGTACTGCGGCGTCCAGCGCTCGACGTACACGGCCTCGACGAGTTGCCCGGCCGGCAAGCCCGCCGGATCCACGGCCGGAGGGGCGATCGGGAGCGGCGCCTGGGCGAGGGCCGTCGCTGCGAAGGCAGCAGCGAAGGCGACGCTTCGAGCGAGGGCGCGCGGCGCGCGGCGGGCAAGGCGAGCAGAGCGGGCATCGTGCGTCACGGTTCGACCTCCGGGCAGTCGTCGGCGGGGGGCTGGTCAGCGGCGAGGGCGCGCATCCAGGCGAGCGCGTCGTGGAAGCCGATGTAGCGCGTCTCGTGGCGGGTGCGGAGGTAGTTGGCGTACCGCACCGGGCTACCGAGGTCGCACAGGCGTTCGACCAGCGCGTCTTGGGCCTCGAGCGGCGCCACCGGGTCGTCGACGCCCTGGAAGATCGCGACCGGCAGGCCGTGGGGGCGCACGCCGGTGTCGTTGGCGTCGAACAGCGCGCGCCACTCGGGGAAGTCCTCGGCGAGCGTGCCGCCGAAGAGCGCGGCGTGGAACTCCGGGGTGTAGAGGAATGCGGGATCGGCCGGGTAGTACGACTGGGCCCCGAGGATGCAGAGCCGGCGCGCGTCGGCGTCGAGCGCGTCGGCGTAGGCGGCCACGAGGACGTCGTTCCGGTCGACCTGGCCCGGATACGCCGTCTCGTAGGCGCGCACGACCCAGGGGGCGGTGTAGTGGAACGAGCGGAAGAGCGTGTCGAGGTCGCCGCTGGGCCCGAAGCCGATGGCCCCCGCGAGCGGTACCTCGCGGGCGTAGACCGCCGCGCGGTCGGCGGTGGCGAACGCGGCGTGGCCGCCCTGCGAGAAGCCGGCCACGAAGGCGTCGGCGACCTCGAGGTCCGGGGCCACGTCGGCGAGGGCGCGGGTCGCGGCGCGCAGGGCGTCGAGGACGACGGTCGCTTCGGTCATCGCCACGAAGTAGGGCTGCACCGAGCCGGGCTCGTCGGCACCGAGGTAGTCGGGGAGCACGGTGGCGAGGCCCTGACCGGCGTAGGCGAGCGCGGTCGCGCCGTAGGTCTCGACGCTGCCGCCGCGCAATCGGACGTTCGTGGGGCTGCAGGAGGGGTCGCTGCCGGTGGAGCCCGGTGCGAACGCGAGCAGCGCGTCGTCGCTGGCCGCGCGCGGCACGAACAGTTGCGCTTGAGCCTGCGCCGCGCCGCCGTCGGGCCCGGTCGTCGCGTACCGAAGCAGGTAGGCGTCGACCGCGGTGGTCGCGCGCGGCGGGGTCTCGCCGTCGCCTCGGAAGCGGCCGCCGACGGCGCCGTCGACCTGCGCCCCCGTGAGCGTGCCGAGCGGTCGCATGGACAGCAGCGTCCCCGGCGGCGTCTGGGCGGTCGCGAGGGTCGCCAGGAGCAGCGTTGCGAGCAGCGCGAGGCGGCGCATCACGGCGCCCCCTCCGGCGGTAGGAACGCGTCGTCGGTCAGGTAGCGCACGGGGACCTCCCAGACGACGGCGCGCGGGCGGGCGGAGGCCCAGGCGTCGCCGTCGAGGTAGTCGAGCAGGGGACGGAGCGGACCGATGCCGGCGCGCGCGGCGTCGAGGACGTCGCGCCCGAGGGCGGTCCGCAGGCGGTCGGCGAGGTTCCAGCGCGGGTCGGCGGCGTAGCTCGTGCCGACGACCGACACCGACAACTCGACGGCGGCGAACAGGTCGTTCGATGGCTCGGCGCTCGAGCGCGCCTCGCTCAGCTCGATGACGTCGGGGTCGGGGGCGAGCGCGTCCTCGAGCGGGCCGAGGGCCAGCAGCCGCACCAGGTCGCCCTCGATCGCTTCGACGCCGACGAAGGCGCGCTCGTACGGATCGGAGCCGCTCAGCTCGGGGACGATCTCGAGCAGCGCGGCGGCGACCGCGTCGGCCGCCGCCTGCGCGCCGGCCGGCGTCCAGTGCGTGTCGGTGCGGAGCCAGGCGCTCTCGTCTAGCGCGCTCAGGGCCGGCCGGAGGTCGATCGCGCGGATGCCGCGCGCGGCGAGGTCGGCCAGCGTGGCGTCGTAGCGAACGCGCGCCGCGTCCGGGAGCGGCGGTTGATCGGCGTCGACCAGGACCGCCTTGGCCGGCACGAGCGCGATGACGAGCACGACGCCCTCGGCCTCGACCCGAGCCGCCGCTTCGTCGATCTGCGCCATCCAGGCGGTCCGGTGCCGCTCCGCGGCGGCCGACGCCGCGTACTCCTCGTCGGTGAACAGCCAGCCGTCCGCGCCCAGAACGACCCCGTCGGGGGCTTGACCGAACACCGCCAAGTCGAGCGCGTTCCAGCCCGCGACGGCCCAGGGCCGGAGCGGCGACGTCTCGTCGAGCGCCGTCTGGTACGCCGCAGCCCACGCGCCGGTGCGCACCGGCCGCTCCGGTGCCTGGCGCAGCGCCGGGTTCGCGAGGGTGGCGGCGAAGCCGATCGCCAGCACGGCGAGCAGCGCCGAGGCGGCGAACCGCGAGGGGGGTCTTGGGTCGTCGCTGGGCATCAGAAGCGGAAGTAGAGGAACGGCGAAGCGGTGTCGGCGAGCGCGCGGCCGACGCCCAGGACGAAGAGCGGCACGAGGAGCGCGACCGGTGGCGCGGCGAGGGCCAGCCGCGGCCGCGGCACCGACCGGCCCGATGGCCGCGGCACGAAGGCGAGCGCGAGGCCGACCGCGAGCGTCGCGACCGCGCGCGGCTCGAGCTGCCAGGCGAGCTCGCCGGTCACCGCGAACCCGTTCGCACCCACCAGGCCGCTGAGCATGGCGAGCGCCGCGGGCAGGCCTTCGGCGCGGAAGAGCACCCAGCCGAACAGGACCACGGCGAAGGTGCCGAGGGTGCCGAAGGCACCGGGCCAGGCAGGGCGGTCGCCGCGGATGCCGCGCAGCCGTTCGAGGATGAGCCACGCGCCATGCCACGCGCCCCACAGCACGAAGGTCCATGCGGCGCCGTGCCACAGGCCGCCGAGGAGCATGACGAGGGCCAGGTTGCGGTAGGTGCCCAGCGGACCGCGGCGGTTGCCGCCCAACGGCACGTACAGGTAGTCGCGCAGCCAGGTCGAGAGGCTGATGTGCCAGCGGCGCCAGAACTCGGTGATGCTGCGCGCCCCGTACGGCCGGTCGAAGTTCTCGGGGAAGCGGAACCCGAGCATCCGACCGAGGCCGATCGCCATGTCCGAGTACCCGGAGAAGTCGAACAGGAGTTGGACCGCGAAGGCGAGCACGCCCAGCCACGCCTCGGCTGCGGACGGCGCAGCGAGCGCGAAGGCGCCGTCCGCGATCGGGGCGACCGCGTCGGCGACGAGCACCTTCTTGACGAAGCCGAGCATGAAGCGCTCCGCCCCGGCGGCGAACGAGGCGCGGTCGAGGAGGGGCGCCGCGAGCCGGTCGGCGATCGTCTTGTAGCGGACGATCGGCCCGGCGATCAGCTGGGGGAAGAGCGCGATGTAGGCGGCGACGTCGACCGCCCGCGCGTCGTCGGGCGCGTCGCGGCGCGCGACGTCGGCCACGTAGCTGATCGCCTGGAACACGTAGAACGAGATCCCGATCGGAAGCACGACCTCGATGAGCGGCAGTGGCCGCACGCCGACGCCCTCGAGCAGGGCGTTCAGGCTCGCGACGCCGAAGTCGGCGTACTTGAAGTAGCCGAGCGTGGCGAGCTGGGCGCCGACCCCCCAGACGAGCGCGCGGCGGCCCGACGGGGTCCCGCGCCCGCGCGCGACCGCCCGCCCCGCGGCGATCGCCAGGAGCGTCGACAGCGCGAAGACGAGCGCGAAATCGGGGCGCCACCAGGCGTAGAAGGCGTACGAGCCGACCAGGATCGCCAGCGTGCGCCGCCGCGGTGGTAGCAGGGCGTAGCCCGCCAGGAAGACCGGCAGGAACAGGAACAAGAAGACGGTGGAGGTGAAGACCACGCGCCGCGCCCGCGGCTATTCGCCGGCGGCGGTCAGCACGAAGGCGACGATGCCGTCGACGGTCTCGACCACGACGACCACGTACGCGACGCCGCGCTCGAAGGTGCGCGCCTCGAGGCGCGCGACCACGGTGCCGCCGTCCAAGACCACCAATTCGGTGGTCGCCTCGGCGACGGCGACCGCGTCGTGGGCGCCCGGCGGCACGGCTGCGACGACGATCGGCCCGTCGGGCACCCGGAGGTCCAGGCCCTCGCGGTCGGTGAGGTTCACGAGCCCGAGCAAGCCGCGCGAGATGTCGCGCAGCGCCGGGTCCGGCACCACGACGACGCCGTCGGCCATGGCGGCGACGGTGGTGAACGACTCCGGGCCCGCCACGAGGGCGACGGCTTCGCCGCCCACGTCCAGGAGCACCGGACCGGGCTCGACGAGGGCGTAGCGGGTCGCTTCGTGGAAGGCGATCACGCGCGCGCCGCCGTCGGCGATGCGCACGGCGACGCCGCCTTCGGCGCCGGCGTTGACGACGCGCACCCAGGCGGCTTCGACGGGGGCTTCCGGGCCGTAGAGGCCACCCTGGGCGGAGGCGATCTGAGCGGCGCCGAACGGGAGCGCGGCGAGCGCCAACAGCGTCGGTCCGACGCGTGCGAGCGCGCCGCGGCGTCGGGGGCGGGGCGGGGCTTCCATGCGCACGACGGTATCCGATGCGGATGAGCGGAACGTCGACGTGGGTTGCGGAACCGGTGGACGGCACGTGCTCGGCATGTCGCCGACCTCACACGATGCCGTAGCAAATGCGGTACCGTAGCAATTCAGGTACTCGGCCGCGCGCACCGAGCGCGCCCCTCACCCCTCGACCCGACCGGAGGACCCCATGACTTCCACGCTCGCGACCGCCGCCATGCTGCTCGTTCCGTTCCTCGCCGTCGTGCTCGTGGGCGCCGTGGCGGTCGCGATCCACGACGCGATCGAGCGGGCGTGGGCGGGTCGCCCGAGATCGGCGCGCGTCGAGCCGACCGGTTCGGCGGCGCGTCGGGCGGCCCCGCTTCGGGGGGCGCAGCGGCGCGGTGCTCCCGTCGTCCTGGCTCGCGCCGGGTCGGCGCGGCGGCCGGTGCGGCGTGCGCCGGTGGTGCTGGTTCGCTGAGCGGCGGGTCTCCCGGAGCGCAGGGAACGACGGTCTCTTTGGAACACCCATGCGAGTGCTATCAGCCTAGAGGCATACGTGTCGCCGGCGAGCATCAGGCTATGGACATAAAGATGGAACGTGTCGTAAGGTTGGAGCCTGATGACCGACCGTCAACGACGTATCGCTCGAGAGG
>JAGXHO010000241.1 GCA_024636105.1 Trueperaceae bacterium
CAAGCGGAAGCAGCACGGCTGGCGGCCGAACGGGAGGCCGCAGCGGCTGCCGCGGCCGCGGCAGCCGCTGCGGCCTCCCGTTCGGCCGCCAGCCGTGCTGCTTCCGCTTGCGCCGCCGCGCGCTCGGCCGCGACGGCCTCAGCTTGCGCCCGGGCGGCTTCCGCCTCCTCGGCAGCCAGTCGGTCGGCCTCCGCACGGTCCAAGGCGGCGCGAGCGGCCAGCCCGCGCGGGTCGTCTGGCGCGAGGACCAAGAGTCGCTCGAGGGCCTGGGCGGCGACACCGTCCCGTCCGAGCACGAGGGCGGTTTCGGCAACGGCGCGCCAAGCGTCGATGAAGTCGGGCGCGGCTCGGGTGGCGTCGGTGTACCGCGCGAGGGCGGTCGTCGGGTCGCCGGCCCTCGCGGCGGCGAGGCCGGCTTCGAAGGATGCGATCGCTGCCTCGCCGTGCTGGTCGAGTCGACGCACGAACTCGAGGTCGTCGTCGAGGTCCGGGATCGAGCCGTCGAGCGCCTCGAGGTAGGGGCGCGCGCGCAGCGGTTCGCCCTGCTCCAGGTACGTGCGCGCCAGGCGTTCGTTCGCCATCTGGTCGAACGGCGCGAACTCGAGCAGCGCTACGAAGTAGGGGATCGCGTCGTCCCGGCGCCCGCTGTCGTAGGCGGCGGCGCCCATCCAACGCGCGACCTCGACCACGTGCCGTTCGGCGACGACGTCCAGCGTGCCGCCGAGCGCGCGGTACGCCACCCACGATTCCCAGGCGCGCGCGTAGAAGCCCACCTGTTGGTACGCCTGGGCCAGGAAGCGCTGAGGGGCGGGGTGGTTGGGCGCCGCGTCGGCGGCCTCGCGTCCGAAGCGCAGCGCTTCGGCCCACAGGGGCCGATCCGGCGCGTGGCGGCTGTACTCGATCAGTGCTGCCGCCGCGCTGCGCTGGGCGCGCCCGAGCGCGTCGGCAGCGGCATCCGGCAACGACTGCGCCTGCGCTGCCGTCAGGAACGAGCAGACGATCAAGAGCGCGGCGCGGAGCCACCGGACTCCGCTGCGGTGTCGAGGGGTGCGTCGAGCGTTCACTCTGCATGCTACCCGAGGCGTCGCCACCCGGCGACGGCGGTCGGCACGGGACCCGCTTCCACACCTGCGCCCCGCGCTGGCGATCGGGGGCCTAGGCTTGGAGGTGAGGTGATGCCACCATGCGACCGTTCGATCGTTCGACCATCCGTTGGTTCGTCGTGGGGGCGGTCCTCGCGGCCGTCGGCGTTCCCTACCTCGTCGTCCAGGGCCAGGACGCCCCTGCCGATTGGCGCGGCGGCGCCGTTCAGGAGCTCGCCGATGCCGGGCTCGAGACCGGGTTCCCGGACGGTTCGTTCCTCGCGGCCGATCCGCTGACCGGGTACCAGGCGGCGGTCCTGATCGAGCGTCTGCTCGACCAGTTCGCCGCGCGCACCGGGTGCGCGGCGCCCGAGCCGGATGCGGCCGGGTTCGTCGACGTGCCGGGCGATCACTGGGCCTCCGCCTCGGTCGCCCAAGTCGCAGCGCTTGGCGTCGCCGACGCGTTCCCCGAGGGGCGGTTCGACGGCGACACGACGCTCACCGGGTACCAGACGGCGCTGCTCGTCGCCCGCGCGTTGGCGAGTGCCGATGCCCAGGCTGCCTGCTCCGATGCGTCCGGATCCGTAGCCGTGGCGGCGGCCCCCACCGACGTCGTCGAGACGGTGCGAGCCGCGATCGCCGATGGCAGCCTTCAGGTTCTCTCCGGTCCCCAAGGGCCGCCCGGACCCGCCGGCACGGCGGGCGCACCGGGCGCACCGGGCGCACCGGGCGCACCGGGCGCGGACGGGGCTGATGGGACGCCGGGCGAAGCCGGCCCGCAAGGTCTCGATGGCGCGATCGGTCCAGCCGGTCCCTCTGGCACACCTGGTGCGGTGGGGCCGATCGGTCCGGCCGGTGCCGGTGGCCAGAGCGGCCGCGACGGCCACGCGTGTTGGGATCGCGACGGCGACGGTTTGCCTGGCCTCGAGGAAGACGCGAACCTCGACGGCGCGTGGGACGCCGGCGACTGCGTGGGCCCCGTGGGTCCCGTAGGCCTGGCGGGTGCCATCGGACCGCAGGGCCCCGAGGGGCAGCCGGGTTCCGACGGGGCGCGTGGACCGGCAGGAGCCGCCGGGCTCGCCGGGCAGGAGGGGGCACCGGGTCCGACCGGCGCCACGGGTCCGCAAGGACCGCGAGGACCGCACGGCGAGGCCGGGCCTCAGGGTGAGATGGGGCCACAGGGGCCGCAGGGCGAACCGGGGCCCCCGGGTCGGTCCCCTCGCAAAGACGATGACGATGACGACGATTGACGCGGCGTAGACGGCGCCTGCCCCGTCTGCATCGGCGACGAACCGAGCAATCTACGCTCGCGGGCACGCGGCCGTAGCGGTCGACGCGGTCCGGTCTGCATCACTTGTGGCGCTTCGGACGGACCGGAGCACCTAGGCTAGGGCAAAGGTGGTGCCGCTATGAGACCGTTCGATCGTTCGATCATCCGTTGGCTCGCCGTGGGAGCCGTGCTGCTCGCCATCGGCGTTCCGTTCCTCGTCGTCCAGGGGCAGGACGCCGACTGGCGCGTCGGCGCCGTCCAGGACCTGGCCGACGCCGGGCTCGAGACGGGCTTCCCGGACGGCTCGTTCCTCGCAGCCGAGCCGTTGACCGGGTACCAGGCGGCCGTCCTGATCGATCGGCTGCTCGGCCAGGTCGCGACCCGAACGGGCTGCGCCGCGCCCGCGCCCGCTGGGGCAGGGTTCGCCGACGTGCCGGGCGACCACTGGGCCGCCGGCTCCGTAGCCCAGGTCGCGGCGCTCGGCGTGGCCGACGCGTTCCCCGAGGGACGCTTCGATGGCGACGCGACGCTCAGCGGGTACCAGACCGCGCTGCTCGTCGCGCGTGCGCTCGCGAGCGCCGACGATCAAGTCGCTTGCTCCGAGCTCGTGGGCGCGGAGGCCGTGTTGGCGTTGCGGACGGAAGTCGGGGAGTTGCGCTCCGCGATCGCCGACGGAAGCCTGCAAGGGCCTCCCGGACCCGAGGGTCCAGCCGGTGCGCAGGGCCCGGCGGGCCCCGCCGGTGCCGACGGTGCGTCCGGACCGCAGGGTGCGGAAGGTCCGCAGGGGCCTGAGGGTCCCCCCGGCTCGGACGGCTCCGCCGGACCCGTCGGCGCCATCGGCCCGGTCGGCCCGGTCGGCCCGATCGGTCCCGCCGGCCCTGCCGGCGCCGACGGCGCGGGTGGCGCCGACGGGGTCGCGTGTTGGGATCGCGACGGCGACGGCCTGGCGGGCCTCGAGGAGGACGTGAACCTGGACGGTGTGTGGGACGCACGCGATTGCGTGGGTCCGGTCGGGCCGATGGGTCCAGTGGGTGCCGCGGGACCCGCCGGGCCAACGGGGCCGAGGGGATTGACCGGTGCTCAAGGGGTGCAGGGCGCGATCGGACCGCAGGGCGAGGTCGGACCGCAGGGCGAGATCGGTCCCGTGGGGCCGCAAGGGCCTCAAGGGTTGCGCGGGCTCACGGGTGCCACGGGCGTGGCGGGTCCTGTCGGTCCCATCGGGCCCATCGGGCCGACGGGGCTCACGGGTGCGACGGGTCCTGCGGGTGCGACCGGTCCTGCGGGTCCGATCGGAGCGACGGGGCTCACGGGTCCGACGGGTCAGACGGGTCCGGCGGGTCCGACGGGTCAGACCGGGGCACAGGGTCCGATCGGTCCGGCGGGTCCGGCGGGTGCCACGGGTCAGACCGGTCCGCAGGGACCGGCGGGTCCGGCTGGACCGGTCGGCCCCGAGGGCCCCCAAGGCCCGGCAGGCGTCTGTACGTGTCCTTGAGGCACGGTCATTGCCGCGGCTCGGATCACCCTTCAGTCGAGTCCTGAAGGTCACCGTTCGTCGGCGCCGCGACCTCGCGGCGCCGACGCGACACCGCGGGTTCGTCGCGCAGCCAGAAGCGCAGCGGCCAGTCGCGGGCCGGGTTCTTCGGCCCGATGCCGATACGTGGCCCCACGGCCACGTCGGTCGGGGTCGGTGCACCATCGCCTCCGGCGATCCACAGCGGCCCGTCGTCGACCCGCACCCCGTCGTGCGCATCATCGATGCCGAACGCGCGGGTGAGGTTGCCCGGACCGCGGGCGAGTTCCACGTCGGCCACCCGTTCGCCGCGGCGCGCGCGCATGGTCGCCTGACCGACTTCGGGCCGCACGGCTCGGATCAGCACGGCCTCGGGCCGACGTTCGTCCCGGGTCACCACGTTCAAGCACCAGTGCACGCCGTAGCTGCGGTAGACGTACGCGTGCCCCGCGGGCAGGTAGAGCGACGCCACCCGCGCGGTTCGGCGGCCGTGGAACGAGTGGCACGCCGGGTCGTCGAGCCCGAGGTAGGCCTCGGTCTCGACGATCCGACCCGCCACGTGCGCGCCGTCCGGCGCGACCGCGATCAGCGTGGCGCCCAGCAGGGCAATGGCCACGCCCTCGGTCGCCGTGGTCGGGTCGACCACGAACCGCCGCCCGCTCATCGAGGACGGGGGTCGACGTGCCCGAGCACCATTGCGTTGCGCAGGCCACCGGTGACGACGGGGCGGGAATGGTCGACGTGCACGCCGTCGAGATCCGCCAACGTCTCTGGGCGCGGGTAGAGGAGCGCGAACGCCCAGCCGTGGGCGCGCGCGATCAGGTTACGCACGAGCGCGTCCGGCGCGCCCCCGGCAGCCTGAGCACCCTTTCCGTACGGCGGGTTGGTCAAGAGCAGCGGGCGCGCTGCGCCGGTGGACCGCGCCTCGGCATCGAGGTCGAGCTCCTCGGCACGGCGGCGCGCGACGCGCGCCACGGGCGCGCCGCCGTCTGCAGCGTCGTCCGCGGCGAGGTTGTGGCGCGCCGTGGCGACCGCGTCGGGGTCCGCGTCGAACGCCGCGAACGCCGGTGCCGATGCGTCGACGCGCGCGCTCGCCCACGCCCGCAGCGCGTGCGCGAAGCGGCCGGCGGCCCAAGCGGGCGACGCCTCGAACGCGAAGCCGCCGGTGTGGGCCGGTGCGCCGGCCCACGCGGCCCGCGCTTCGGCGATCAGGGTGCCGGAGCCGCAGAAGGGGTCGACGATCAGGTCGTGCTCCGTAGCGTGCGCGAGGCGCACGAGCGCAGCGGCCGTCGTCTCGCGGATGGTCGTCGCCGTGACCCACTTGGCCCCGGCGGTGCCCGAGCGTCGGTGGAGCGATTCGGCCAGGTGCAGCGCGACCGAGACGCGGTCGCGGTGGAGGCGCACGGACACGGTGCAGGCCGGGCTGTCTGCGGCCCCGTCGTCGATGCCGGTGGCGCGCAGCGCCTGCCGCACGCTCCGCTCGATGCCAGCGTCGTCGCGCACGCGCGACTTGGTGCTGCGCACGCGCACCTCGACCTCGGCGCGCTCCGGGATCCAGAGCGGCCAGCGGGCCCTACGCAACTGGGCGTGAAGGGTCGGGTAGTCGCCCGCGGCAGCGTCGGCGACGAGGAGCACGCGCAGCGATTCGGGGATGCGGGCGCGCACGAGCACCGCCAGTGCGGCGTCGATCGGGCCCTCGAACGCGACCCGGCCTGGCGCGCTGGTTGGCGACGCCACTCCTGCGATCGTGCCCAGCTCCGCCTCGAGCAGGTCCTCCACCCCGAGCGCGCACGTCGCGACGAAACGGTGGTTCGTGCCCCACACGTGGCGCTTCACCGCTCGGTGGAGCGCAGTTGGGCTGGGTGGGGGTTCGGTCATGGGGCCCGCATCGTACGTGTACGGGTCGCTGCCGGAGGAGCGACGTCCAACCGTAGTGGGTGCTACTATCCGCGCAACGTGGGACGAATGTCCCGGTCACCCTGAGGGGGGTGCATTGAATGAAGCGGTTCTTCGTGGTGTTGGTGCTCGTTCTCGGTCTCGCGCACGTGTTCGCTCAGACCCCGACCTACTTCGTCCATGCCGACATGGTGCGCGGTGCGCAAGGCGCGCAGGGCGCCGTGTGCGTCATCAACTCGGTCTTCCAGGCCGGCGAGTGGGTCATCTTCCGCGCGGTGGTGTACGACGCTGCTACCGGTGAGGAGCTCAAGCACGAAGCGATCGCCGAGCTGGGCCTCACGGCCACGGTCACGGTCGAGGGCCTCGAACCGATCGCCATGTTCTTCCCGCCGCTCGACGAGGCGGCACCGCCCGCGATGTACTTCTTCCGTGGTCCGTGGCCGATCCCGGCGGACTTCGCGATGGGCGAGTACCGCTGGAACGTCGAAGTGAGCGACGCCGCCGGGAACGTCGTCACCTTCGCTCCGATCGGCCAAGAGGTCGGGTTGAGCTCGATCACCGTTCTCGCCGCTGCCCAGTAGCGTCTTCGCCCAACGCGACCGCGCCGCGCCGGAACGACCTCCGGTGCGGCGCGCCTCGTTGGACCCCAAGGAGGTTCCCGTGCGCCTACACCGCGTTTCCCTGCTCGCTCTCGTGCTCCTGCTGACCTCGGCGGCCCTCGCCCAGGCCCGTCTGGTCCTGCAGCCGGACAACGGCATCGTCGGTAGCGAGGTGGTCGCGACCATGTCGGACCTCGCACCCGGCGCTCGCGTCGACGTCGTGTGGATGAGCGCTGCCGCCGACTGGAACGTGTCCGACGGCCGCTTCTACGGCGTCGTCGCGGAGGAGACGCGCACCGTGGTCGCCACGGCGACGGCCGCCGCGGACGGCACGGCGAGCGCCACCTTCCAGGTCCCCGAGGACTTCGGCTACGTGCACAACGTGTTCGTCGAGGCCGAAGGCGCCCAGGTCGCGCGCGGCGGTTTCATCGTCGTGCCCGACGTCACGATCGAACCGACGTCGGGTCCGGTCGGCACGCCGATCACCGTGACGATGACCGGCGTCGGCTACCGCTTCTGGGAGATCGCTTGGCACCTGCTCTACGACGGCGCCCACGCCGGCATGCTCACGGCGATCACCAGCCAGGGCACTGCCGTCGCCACGATCCCGGCGACCGGCGCGGTCGGGCTTCACACCCTGCAGCTGCTCTCGGGCACCCACCCGGTGCCGTACCTCAACCAACAGCAGTCGCCGAACTACAAGCCGGCGGTGCCGACGGTCGTGAGCGCGCTGTTCGAGGTCACCGAGGGTGCGGCGGTCATGCCCCCGCCGCCCGAGACCCAAACGTTGCCGCGGTACGCGGCGGACCCGCCGTCGGGCTTCGAAGCGCGCATGTGGGCCGACCATCGGTCCGGTCCCGTCGGCAGCCCCATCGCGCTCGCGGGTGCAGGGTTCCCGGCGAACGCGGCCGTGCGGCTGTCGTTCGACAGCGTCCGCGG
>JAGXHO010000242.1 GCA_024636105.1 Trueperaceae bacterium
CCACCTGGGCGATGCGCTCGAGCGCCTTGTAGACCGCGTCGACCGGCCCGTCGCCGGTCGCTGCCTCGACGTACGTGCCGGTGTCGGTAGTGAGGCGGACCGTGGCGACCGGCGTCATGCCCGTGCCCGATTGGAACTGCACCGCATCTAGGACGTACGTCGCCGGCACGCGCGCGGCCTCGACGTCGACGAGGGCGCGGATGTCGTCGCTGGTGACGCTCTGCTTGCGGTCGCACAGGTCCTTGAAGCGCTTGAAGAGCAGGTTGACGGTGGCCTCGGGGAGCTCGGCGTAGCCCAGGTCGGTCAACGTCTTCCGGAACGCACGACGCCCGGAATGCTTGCCCATCACGAGCACGCCCGCGTCGCGTCCGACGGTCTCGGCCGACATGATCTCGTAGGTCTCGACGGCCTTGAGGACGCCGTCTTGGTGAATGCCGGACTCGTGCGCGAAGGCGTTGTCGCCGACGACCGCCTTGTTCGGCGGCACGACCATCCCCGTGTACATCGCCACCAGGCGGCTGCTGCGGTACAGCTCGCGGGTCTCGATCGACGTCGTGTGGCCCCAGAAGTCGCGGCGCGTGTGGAGCGCCATGACGATCTCCTCCAAGCCCGCGTTCCCGGCGCGCTCGCCGATGCCGTTGATCGTGCACTCCACCTGCGTGGCGCCCGCCCGCACGCCCGCGAGGGAGTTGGCCACGGCCAGCCCCAGGTCGTCGTGGCAATGCGTCGACACGTCGACGGCGTCGATGCCTTCGACGTTCGCCCGCAGGTGCGCGATCAGGTCGCCGTACTCCCACGGCGTCATGTACCCGACCGTGTCGGGCACGTTGACCGTCGTGGCCCCCGCGCGGATCGCCTCGGTGAAGATGCGGACCAGGAAGTCCCGATCGGAACGCCCAGCGTCTTCCGCGCTGAACTCGACGTCGTCGACGAAGCCCTTGGCGGTGCGCACGGACTCGACGGCGCGCTCGACGACCTGGTCCGGTGTCAGGACGAGCTTCTTCTCCATGTGGATCGGGCTCGTGGCGATGAAGGTGTGGATCCGTGGCCGGCCGGCGACCTCGACCGCCTGGGCGGCGCGTTCGATGTCGCCCCGCGCGGCCCGGGCGAGCCCGGCGACGATCACCCGCGGGTTCTCGGCGGTGATCGCCGTAGCGGTCGCGCGGACCGCCTCGAAGTCGCCATCGGACGCGATCGGGAAACCGGCTTCGATCACGTCCACGCCGAGGCGAGCGAGCTGCCGCGCGATCTCCACCTTCTCGCGGACGTTCAGGGCGACGCCGGGCGATTGTTCGCCGTCGCGGAGCGTGGTGTCGAAGATCTTGACGTGCGCCATGGGGGACCTCCATGGAGTGCCCGGCGCTGGGCACCGGAAGCGGGGATGCGGCACGCTACCGGAGCGCGCCGCCGAAGGGGCGGTGGCCTGGGCGTGCGGTCGGCTAAGAGGCCGTCCGCACGCCCCGGCCTAGGGCCAGGCGGGCGGTGGGCGCAGCGCACCCCCCGCAAAGCCCGACCCGAACGACCCCTCCCCCGCGCAGCATCACTTCTGCTTGCCGGAGATGAAGGGCATCATCTTGCGCAGCCGCGCGCCGACCTCGGCGACCTGGGTTGCGCTGGTGGCCGCCCGCTGCGCCTTGAGGCGCGGTTGGCCCACCTGGTTCTCGAGCAGGAACTCGCGAGCGAAGGCGCCGGTCTGGATGTCGCGCAGCACGCCCTTCATCTCGGCCCTGACCTGTGGCCCGATCACCCGCGGACCCGAGACGTAGTCGCCGTACTCGGCGGTGTTCGACACCGAGTAGCGCATGCGCTCGAAGCCCCCCTCGTAGATCAGGTCGACGATCAGCTTCATCTCGTGGACGCACTCGAAGTAGGCGACTTCGGGCTGGTAGCCGGCCTCGACGAGGGTCTCGAACCCCGCCTGCATGAGTTCCGTGACGCCGCCGCACAACACCGCCTGCTCGCCGAAGAGGTCGGTCTCGGTCTCCTCCTGGAAGGTGGTCGCGAGCACGCCGCCGCGGGTGCCGCCGATCGCCTTCGCGTACGCCAAGCCGCGCTGGTGCGCGGTACCCGTGGCGTCCTGGTGGACGGCCAGGAGGCACGGCACCCCGCCACCCTCGGTGAACACGCGGCGCACGATGTGGCCGGGGCCCTTGGGCGCGACCATGACGACGTCGATGCCGGCCGGCGCCACGACCTGGTGGAAGACCACGTTGAAGCCGTGGGCGAACATCAGCGCGTTGCCGGCCTCGAGGTGGGGGGCGATCTCCTCGCGGTACACGCGCCCCTGAACCTCGTCGGGCAGCAGCACCATGACCAGGTCGCCGGCGGCGGCGGCCTCGGCAACCGTCAGGACGCGCAGGCCCGCGGCCTCGGCCTGCGCCCACGAGGCCGACTCGGGGCGGAGCCCGACGACCACGTTCATGCCGCTCTCCTTGGCGTTGAGCGCGTGCGCGTGGCCCTGCGAGCCGTAGCCGATCACGGCGATGGTGGCGCCGTCGAGGTGGGCGAGGTGGGCGTCGTCGTCGTAGTAGATGGTGGCCATGTGGGGTCTCCAGCCGCTCAGGCGGCGCGGGGTTTGGTGGTGGGGCGGTCGTCGGCGAGGCGGGCGGCGGTGCGCGGCAGCGCGACCCGACCGGTGCGGATCAGCTCGAGCACGCCGAAGGCGCGCATCTGCTCGATGAAGGCCTCGGTCTTGCCGGCGTCGCCGGTGACCTCGAAGGTGAGCGCGTCGCGGGCGACGTCGACGATCCGGGCCCGAAAATCCTGGGCGATCTGGCGCATCTCGACCCGGTCGTCGGGGGTGCGCACCGCGACCTTGATCAGCATGAGCTCGCGGTCCACGTACGGACCGTCCGAGTGGTCGATGACCTTGACGACGTCGATCAGCTTCTGGAGCTGCTTCTCCATCTGCTCGAGGCGATCGTCTTCACCGGTGACCACGAAGGTGGTGCGGCTCATGCCCGGCTCGTGGGTCTGGGCGACCGAGAGCGACTCGATGTTGTACCCGCGGCGCGCGAAGAGGCCCGCGATGCGCACGAGCACGCCGGGCTGATCGCGGACCGTGACCGACAGGACGTGGCGGCGGACCTCGCTCATGCGGTCACCGGCTCGTCGTCCGCCTCTTGATCGCCGAGGATCATCTCGTCGACGCCGGCGCCGGCGGGCACCATCGGGAACACCTTCTCCGACTCGTACACCACGAAGTTGATCAGCACGGGCTTCTTGGCAGCCAGGGCGCGCGGGATGAGCTCGGCGGCCGTCTCGCGGTCGAAGACGTTGTGCCCCTCGATCCCGTACGCCTCGGCGAGCTTGGCGAAATCGGGGTTCGAGTCGGCGAGGAACACTTCGGAGTAGCGCTCGGCGTGGAACATCTCCTGCCACTGACGCACCATCCCCAGCATCCCGTTGTTGGTGATCGCGATGACGATGGGGAGCTGGTGTTTGTAGATGGTGGCGAGCTCTTGGATGTTCATCTGGATCGAGCCGTCGCCGGCGACGCACACCACGGTCTCGCCCGGGCGCGCGAACGCCGCGCCGATCGCGGCCGGAAGCCCGAACCCCATGGTGCCGAGGCCCCCCGAACTGATCCAGGTCCGAGGCTGGTTCGTCGGGAAGAGCCGGGCGGCGAACATCTGGTGCTGCCCGACCTCGGTCGTCACCACGCAATCGCCCCCGGTCGCCCGGGCGAGCATCTGGATGACCTCTTGCGAGACCAACGGCTTGTCGGTCTTGAAGCGTTCTGGATAGGCGGCCTTCCACGTGCGCAACTGCTCCCACCAGGGCTCGATGTCGAGCGTCTCGAGCTGCTCGGTCAGCCGCGGCAGCACGTCGCGGAGGTCGCCGACCACCGGGACGTGGGCGCGCACCAGCTTGGAGATCTCGGCCGGATCGATGTCGATGTGCACGACCGTGGCGTTCGGGGCGAAGCGGCTCAGCTTGCCGGTCACGCGGTCGTCGAAGCGAATGCCGGCGGCGACGATCAGGTCGCAGTGGCTGATCGCGCGGTTGGAGGTCACGGTTCCGTGCATGCCGGGCATGCCGAGCGCCTGCGCCTCCCCAGCCGGGAAGGCACCGATGCCCATGAGCGTCGTGATCACGGGCATGCCGGTGGTGCGGGCGAAGGCGCCGACCTCTTCGGCGGCCACCTGAGCGCCACCGCCCACCATCAGGACCGGACGCTCCGCGGCGCGTATGGCCTCGGCCGCGCGCCTCACCTGGCGGGCGTTGCCGACGACCGTCGGTCGATACCCGGGGAGGTCGATCACGACGTCGAACGACCCCTCGAAGGCCGCTTGCTGGACGTCCTTGGGTACGTCGACGAGCACGGGGCCGGGTCGACCGGTGCTGGCGATATGGAAGGCCTCGGCGATCACGCGCGGGATGTCGGCGACGTCCTTGACCAGGTAGTTGTGCTTGGTCACCGGAAGCGTGATGCCGGTGACGTCCGCCTCTTGGAAGGCGTCGGTGCCGATGAGCGACAGCGGGACGTTGCCCGTGATCGCCACGAGCGCCGACGAGTCCATGTACGCCGTTGCCAAGCCCGTGACCAGGTTCGTGGCGCCCGGACCGGACGTGGCGAAACAGACCCCTACGCGGCCGCTCGCCCGGTAGAAGGCGTCGGCGGCGTGCGCTCCCGCCTGTTCGTGGCGCACCAGGACGTGCTTGATCGGGGAATCGTAGAGGGCGTCGTAGATGGGCATGATCGCCCCGCCGGGGTGCCCGAACACGGTCGTCACCCCCTGCATCTCGAGCGCCTTGAGTACGGCGGCAGCACCGTTCATGCGGATCCACCCATGATGACCCTCCTCGTGGCGCGCTCCGGTGGTGTACGGGCGTCGCCGGCGCTCGCGGTCTGTTACGCAAGACCCCGCCACGCTGGAGCGCGGCGGGGTCGAGGGTGGTCGACCGCGAACGGTGAACCTACGCCGAGAACCCCGGTCTCCATAGCGAACCGACCACCATCGATGCGACGGCGGCAGGCGCGACCTGGACGGGGTAGGCGCGGTTCATCGCCGCGGAGTATACGGGGTGCTATGCTGCTTGTCAACCGAACGAACGCAACGCGCACCGTCCTGGTCGCGTCGCATCGGCCCCAGCGCCTTCGGCACGATCGTTCGGGGTTGGTGCCTCGGTCGCCTCATCCGTTCCGCACGTTGGAGGCCCGCCATGGAAACCCTTCGCGTCTCCGCCGGTTCGCGTCCGAACGCCGTCGCAGGGGCCGTCGCTGCCCTGTTGCGTCAGGAAGGCGCCGTCGAGGTCCAAGCGATCGGCCCCCACGCCGTGAACCAAGCGGTCAAGGCGCTGGCGATCGCGCGCGCCTACCTGGCGCAGGACGAGCTCGACCTGACCGCGGCACCGGGCTTCGTGAAGCTCGAGCTGAACGACGAGGAGCGCACCGCCGTGCGCTTCGACGTCGTCGCCGTGCCGCGCCGCGCCACGGCTCCGGCCTGACGCCGCTCGGCGTACCCTGGCGCGCGTGACCCCCGGCGCACGGACCCCCAACCCCCCCACGGACCCACGCGACGTGGTGCTCGACGTGCTCGCGCGCGTGGCGACCGATGGCGCGCATGCCAGCGTCGCGCTCGACCGCGCGCTCGCGTCGCTCGCCCGGCCCGAGGACCGATCGTTCGCCACCGACGTGGTGTACGGAACCCTCCGCTGGGCACCCGCCATCGACGCCGCGCTGGAGGTTCGGCTCCGGGATCCCGATGCGCTCCCTGCACGGGTGCGCGCCGCGCTTCGGGCAGGCACGTACGAGCGCGGCGTGCGCGGCACCCCGGCGCACGCCGCCGTGCACGCTTGGGTCGAGGCGATCAAGCGCGGTCGGGGTCCTGAGGCGGCGTTGGCCGGCCTCGTCAACGCGGTGCTGCGCCGGGTCGACCTGGACGACGCGGAACGCCACGGCGGGGTGGCCGCCGGGCTGGCGCTCCCCCCTGCGCTCTGGCGCCATCTGCTCGCCGCGTTGGGCACCGAGGACGCCGCCGCCTCGGCGCGCGCGATGCTCGCGCCGGCGCCGCTGTGGCTCACCGAGCTGGGCGTCGGCGCGGTCGCCGCCCTCGAGGCCGAGGGGGCCGAGGTCCGACCCGGACCGCTCCCGACCTCGAAGTCGGTGCGGCCACGGCGGCCGCTCGCCGAGCTGAGCGCTTTCCGGGACGGTCTGGTGCAGCCGCAGAACCCCTCCTCCGCGGCGATCGTGGCGGCTCTCGGCGACGTGCGCGGTCGGACCGTCCTGGACGTGGGATCCGGCCACGGGGTCAAGGCGGCCCAGCTCGCGGCGGCCGGGGCGCAGGTGCTCGCGGTCGAGATCGACGCACGACGCTCCGAGGCGGGGCGCAGGAACCTCGCCCGACTCGGGTTCGAGGTGCGCCACGTGGTGGCCGACGCCACCGAGCCGCTCATCGGGCTGCCGCTGGTCGACGCAGCGCTGTTGGATGCACCGTGCACGGGGACCGGGACGCTTCGCGGTCATCCGGAGATCAAGCAGCGCTGGAACGAAGGCGACGTGCACGTGGCGGCGGCACGCCAAGGCGCGCTGCTGCGGCGGGTCGCGGAACGCGTCCGCCCGGGGGGCCGCCTGGTGTACGCGGTCTGCGCGCTCGGCCGCGAAGAGGGCGAGGACGTGGTGGCCGGTTTCCTCGCGGAAGCGCCCGACTGGCGGTCGGCGCCCGTCGCGCTCGCGCTTCCGACGCGCGCCGCCGAGATCGGAGCGCGCATCCTGCCGACGGTCGATGGCCTCGACGGCTTCTACGTCGCGCTCTTGGAGCGGGCCGCGCTCACCGAGCGCGCCGCGGACCTGGACGAGGCGGCGAGCGCGTGAACGCCGCACCGACGTCCCTGCCGGTATCCGACCGCGTGCATCTGATCCCCGGCGCCGTCAACGCGGTGCTCGTCGTCGACGGGGATCGAGCGTTGGCGATCGACTCCGGCCAGGGGAAGGACGGGGGGCGGCGCGTGCGCAAGGCGGCGCAGGCACTCGGGGTCGAGCTGGTGGCGCTGCTCACCACCCACGCCCACGCCGACCACTTCGGAGGCCACGCGTACCTGTTGCGGCAGCGGCGCGTGCCGGTCCTGGCGCCTGCGGTCGAGGCCGAGTTGATGCGCGCGCCGGTCCTGGAGCCCGTGTACCTGTTCCACGGTGCACGACCGCCGGTCGAGCTCACGGGCGCGTGG
This sequence comes from Trueperaceae bacterium, assembly GCA_024636105.1. The sequence goes on from JAGXHO010000242.1 coordinate 7,171, forward strand.
CTCCAGGCGGAGGCCTCCCCCGTGGACCGGATCGTCGCCGAAGGGCCGCTCGAGGTCGAGGGGTTCCGGGTGCGGCTCCTCGACGTGTCGGGGCACGCGTTGCGGCAGCTCGCGGTCGAGGTCGACGACGTCCTGGTCGCCGCCGACGCGGTCTTCGGCGCGAGCGTGCTCGACAAGTACCCGATCCCGTTCGGCCAGGACGCGGCCGGCCAGCGCGCCGCGGCGCTCCGGGTCGGCGACCATCCGGCGCGCGTGGCCGTGCCGGGTCACGGCGACCCAGCGGCTCCGGCGGCGCTGGCCATGGCCACCGTCGCGGCGCTCGACCGGGTCGAGGGCGCCGTGCTCGCGGCCGCCGACGACGCCGACGGCGGCGAGGTCCTCGCGCGCGTCGGCGCGGCCCTCGGGGTCGCCGCCCCGGACCTCCCCCGCTGGCACCTCAACCACACGACCGTGCACGCCCACCTCGGTGCGCTGCGCGCGGCCGGGCGGCTCGTCGCCCGCCTGGAGGGCCATCGCTTGCTCTGGGGGCCGCCGTGATCGCCGAATCGAGCGGTTGGGTCCTGCGCAGCGCCGGCGCCTGCGCCGGCGTCACCGGCAGCGCCCACCTCCTGCGCACCGCGGAACGCACGGTGCTCGTCGACGCGGGGATGTTCCAAGGGGGCGACGACCCGGCGGGCGCGAACGCGGCGCCGTGGCCGTTCGACCCGCGGGGCATCGACGCGGTCGTCCTCACCCACGGGCATCTCGACCACGTCGGGCGGCTCCCGACGCTCGTGGCCGACGGGTTCCGCGGCCCGGTCTACGCCACCGCGCCGACCCTCGCGGTCGCCGAGGTGGTCCTGCGCGACGCCGCCCGGATCCAGGCCGAGGACGTCGCGCGCGGCCAGCGGGCCCTGAAGCGGTCGGGGCGCGACCCCCGGGTGCTTCGGGCGACCTCGGCGACGACGACGGGGCGCTCCACCCGCCGCCGGAACCGCCCCCGGTCGCCGATGCGGTGCTGATCGAGAGCACCTACGGCGATCGGCGCCACCGCGACGCCGCGGCCACGCGCGCCGAGTTCGCTGCG
>JAGXHO010000243.1 GCA_024636105.1 Trueperaceae bacterium
GCTCAACCCGGTGGGCGTCGCAGATCTTGACGGCGACGGCGTCGCTGAGATCGCCGCGGTGACGACGCCCCACATCGGCGACGTATTGCGCGTCTACCGCCGCGACGGCGCGCGACTGGTCGAACTCGCCTCCCTCACTGGCTTCTCGAACCACGTCTACGGCTCGCCCGAACTCGAGCTATCGCGACCCGCGGCGGCCGGCGCCCGCATGCACCTACTGGTGCCGGACGTACCGCGCACCAGTGTCCGCGCGATCGCGCTCGACGGCGACCGGCTCGTCGAGACCGACCGCTGCACCCTCGACGCGCCGATCAGCGGACCCGACGCGCCGTGACGGCCGCAGGTCGTCGTGCGATCCGCGGTACCGACGACGCGCACGTTTGCTACGGTCCACGCACCCCGGGTATCCGCGTCACGGCCAGCACTCGTGTTCACCAGTTCGAGGAGGCATGACGATGAAGAAGCTTGGGATCTCGATTGTCGCGTTCGTTCTTGCGCTAGCCGTTGCCGCACCGGCCTTCGCCTCCACAGCCGGCTCCACGGGGTCCGACTACGGTCAGCATCACGCCCACCACGCCAAGGCGATGGGCGGGTTCACCGGCACGATGAACCCGGGCGTCGTGCACCGTGGCTTCTCGGGCTGGCACGAGCATTGCCCTGACATGCTCGACTAGGATCGAGCTCCGGCGCCCCGCCCGATGCGGGCGGGGTGCATGGTCCTCTCGCACGCGCTCCCGCCCTGCACGAGCACGACGTCGACGACGACCACATCCGGACCTTTGGTCCGGACGATCGTCGTCTCGTCATCGATGGCGGCGAGCGCCCCTGGCGCATCGACGCATCATGATGCGATGATGTGGCCATGCGCACGACCCTCGACCTCCCCGAAGACCTGTTGGAACGCGCCCGAGCGATCGCCCGCGGCACCAAGCGCAGCCTCGGCAGCGTCGTCGCCGACCTGATGCGGCACGGCCTCGCACCGGGTCCAGTAGCAGCCCCCGAGGCGAGCGCGCGAACCGGGTTGCCGCTGGTGTCGGTGGGACGCGTCGTGACGTCCGACGACGTGCGCGCGCTGGAGGACGAAGGGTGACGCTGCTGCTCGACGCCAACGTGCTCATCGCGGCCGTCGTCGTCGATCACGTGCACCACGGAGCCGCCGAGCGGTCCCTCGCGGCCGGCGAGGCGCCCTTCGCCACATGCCCCCTTACCGAGCTCGCGCTGGTGCGGTTTCTGGTCCGCGAGGGGACGCCCGCGGCCCACGCCGCCGCCGTGCTCGGCGCGATCATGCGCCATCCGCGCCATCGGTCCTGGCCCGCCGATCTACCAGCGAGTGAGGTGCACTGGGGCGCCGTCCAGGGCCACCGGCAGGTCACGGACGCCTACTTGGCGGCGCTGGCGCGCGCCAAGGGCGGCCGCCTCCTCACGCTCGACCGCGGCTTGGCCGCCGCGCATCCGGACGTGACCGAACTCATCGACGCTCGGTGAGGAGAACTCCAGACGCTTCGAGGCCACGACCGAGCCCCTGAATCCGTCCGACTCCGAGCCTCTGCTTGACTCGTCATGCACCAGCGCCTATGGTTACTCGACACAACAACCAAGGAGCAGACCTTCATGGCGGACACGGAATCGACCCTGGCTGGGGTCACTCGTTTCGCCCAACTCCCCGCTCACCACACTTTGAACGGAGTCGTCCATGCCCACCGCGATCATCTTCCACGACGTTCAGGACGGCCAAGTCTGGGCCAACGCCTGGAAGCAGGGCCCCGGCAGCCGGCACGAGATGTTCGGCAAGATCGGCGTGAAGTGCCGGAACTTCCGTGACCCCAACGACCCCGACGCCACGGGCGTCATGGCCGAGATCCCCGACATGGCGGCGTTCCAAAAGCTTCTGCAGTCCGAGGAAGGCCAAACGGCGATGCGGGAGGACGGCCTGAAGGTCGACACCATGCGCATGCTGGTCGAGTTCACTCCGTAACGGGATAACGGTGCGCCCCGGGCCGAGGTCGCCCGGGGCACTTCGTTCAGCCTGGATGCTGGGTCGTGGCCACCGCGGTGGCCACGACCCAGCCTTCTTCGATCAGTACGATCGCGGCGCGCGGCACGAACACGTCCAGGTCGCCCAGCCCCGTCGTCAGACGCGCCACGACGTCGCCGTCGGGAAGGTAGACCGCGTGGTCGCCGATGCCGGCATCGAACTCCAGGTCGTGCACCGCGGTGCCGCGCAGGTCGAGCATCGTCTGGCCAACTCCGGAGCGCACGGTGAGGGTGGCCGGCAGGTCGGCGGCGAGGTTCAGGTCCCAGTGCGGGCCGTCGCGGACGATGCGCGGGCGCAGCGGGGTGCGGCCCCGAAGGACGACGTCCAGGTGGTCGCTCCCCCTGACCGTGCGCTCCAGCGTCTGCGCGTTCCCGAGGTCGAGGACGCCGGCGAGCGCGCGTCCGTCTTCAGCGGGCTGGCCGCGCAGGTCGAGGCGGCCGACGTCCACTTCGAGGACCACGCTGGCGGACCGTGCGTCGCCGCGCGCGACGACGACGGACTCGAACGGGCGCCCGGGTTGAGTGGTCGCGGCCACGGGGTTGGCGACGACGACGAGGACGGCGAGGATCGGCAGGGACGTTCCGAGGATCGTTCGAAGCGTGGGGTTCATGCGGACCAGCTTGGTGCCGGACCTACCGGACGCGTAAGAGTGCTGCTCCGGTAGGCCGGCCGCGCGTCCAGCTCGTCACCCCAACACCCGCCGCACCACCCAGTCCTCGCTGCACGCCAGCACGGCCAGCTCGCTCGCCGTCACCCGGAAGACCGCCACCTGGTCGAACGCCGCCCCCACGCGCCGCGCGGCGTCGTCGGAGAGGCCCACGACGGCCCAGCTCTCCTCGGCATGTGCCGAGTCGGGATCGGCGCCTAGCGCCGGCACGGGCTCGTGGCCCAGGTCCACGAGGTGCGCGCGCAGGCGCTCGTTGGCGGCGCGGTTGACGGCATCGCTCGGACGTACGGCGCCCGGGTTCCAGGCGGTGAGCACGTGCACGGGGGCGCTCGCTGCCGCGGCGTAGGCGCCGGCGTCGAGCCAGGCGCCCTCCACGCGGACGGTCACGAGCGCCCCGAGGTAGACGGGGGCCCAGTGGAGCGAGCTCACTCGGCAGCCGCCGCGTGTCCCGCACGGTCCCGGATCGACCGAACGGGACGCACGCCGCTGGGTCGCGATCGCACGAAACCCCGTGCACACGGCGCGCCGGTCACGCCACCAGGCGCACGACCTCGACGCCGTCGTACACGACGAAGTCGCGCCAGTCCGACGTCGCGATGCGGCGGACACCGGCCGCTACGTACGTCGCGGCGAGGAGCGTATCCAACAAGCGCTTGCGCCCCAACCGATGGCGCGCCATCCAGTCGAAGAAAAGCGCCACCGCATCGGGACCCTGCTCGACCTGGTGGGTCTCGCGCGCCGTCCACCACCGGTCGGCGATCGCGAGCGCCTCGTCCGTACCGAGCGGCCGCTCGAATCGGCGTGCGTCGGTGACGACGTGCACGAACTCGGCGAGCACCTGCGGCGCGAGGGCGACGCTCCCGGCGCGACCGCGGAGATCGCGATCGAAGACGGCCCATGCCGCCGCATGCAGCGGATGCTCGCGTACCGCCACCGCGACCAGGAAGCTCGTGTCCAGCCCTATCACGGGCGGGTCGCTTCGGTCATCTCCTCGAGGAGGTCGTCGTCGGGCCGGAGCGGCTCCAGCACGCGGCCCAGCGAAGCCGGCGACCACCCCGTCAGGTCGCGACGCGGCATGAGGCGCTCGCGGCGATACGCCTCCATCGCCTCGCGGATCAACTCCGACGTGGGGCGTCCCATGGCCTGGGCGGCCCGACGGAACTCCGCGTACACGGGCTCGGATACATTGACCGTGATGGTCTTCATACATCGAGCTTAACGTATGGTTTGCCGCCACACCCGCGTCCACCCGCTCATCGCCCACTCGAACGGCCCTTGCCGGAAGCGCCCGAGCACCAGCCGCGCGAAGCCCGCAAGCACCACGTACGTGGCGACCGCCACCAGCACCGTCCCCCAGTACGGCAGGCGCTGGTAGAGCCCCAGCCCCCAGGGCCCGAAGATCGTCGCGAGCACCATCGACTGCAGTAGGTACGTGGTGAGCGACATCCGCCCTGGGTAGCGCAGCCACGCCACCCACGCCGGGCGCCGCTCGAGCAGCCACAGCAGCGCGCCGACGTACCCGGCCGCGAGCAGTGGCGCAGTGGTGAGCCCGAAGGCCACGGCACCCACGGCGACGGCGTCGGAGGAGGCCACGCTCAACTCGTTCGCGACGCCCACCCATGCCGACGCCACCTGGAGCGGCAGTCCGAGGCCGAAGCCCCACGCCATCAGCCGCGTCGCGCCGAACACGCGTGCACCGCCGCCGAGCGCGCCCGCGCGCGCTGCCATCAGCCCCAGCAGGAACATCACGAAGGCGTAGCCGCCCTGGAGCACCAGGCCCGAGGGGAGGCCGACCGCGAAGAGCTCCAGGCGCGCGGCGATCGACGCGCCGTAGGTGCCTTCCCGGAACACGGCGTCCAGGGTCGAGGTCGTGAGCACGGCGGTCTGCTCGCCGGCGCGCTCCGCGGCCCACAGCGCCCACACCAGCAGCGCCTGCAGGGCGGCCGTCGCCACGAAGACGCCCCACGCCCAACGCCGCAGCGCGGCGCCGTCGCGGAACATCAGCGCCGCGAACGGCAGCGCGAGAAGCCCGTAGGCGAAGAGGATGTCGCCGTGGAACAGCAGCGCGCCATGCAGCGCTCCGAGCGCGAGCAGCGCGAACGCCCGCGCGATCCAGCGCGGCCGCCGCGCCGGATCCGCCTTCACCACGTACTGCGAGCTGTAACCGAACAGGAACGAGAACAGCAGGTAGAACTTCCCCTGCGCGAGCGCCCACACGAGGAACGCTGCGACCGTGTTCCCCGCCCCGCGCAGCCACGGACCCGTCGCGCCCAAGCCGGGGTCGATGGCAAAGAACGCGACGTTCACGAGCGCGATGCCGAACAGCGCGAAGCCGCGCAGGACGTCGGGGGCGAGGTCGCGGGGGGTGCGCGCGGGGAAGGATCGGTCGTGCATCACGGATACGGTACCGCCGCAGTGTGCGGCGCCGCCTCCGTACCGTCAGCGCGTGACGTACCCCTCGGCCAGGTCGGACGCGTGCGCGGCTGGATCGCGCTCCGCCACGTCGCCGAAGCCGCTGCCGCCGGCGATCTCGATCGTGCACACGTCCGCGGGCGTCCGCAACTCGGCCATCCCGTCCAGCTCCGCATCGACGCGCCGGCCGTCGGGTCCGTCGAACGAGACGCTCGCGCGTCGACCCGCCGCACCGCCCGCAAGACCCTGCGTCGAAACGATCATCCCCTGGGGATGCAAGGAGAGCAGCGCCGTGCGCCCATCGTCGCGAAGCTTGCGCACGCGCACCCGTTGACCCAAACCGCCTCGGTGGCGACCCATGCCGGCGCTGTCCGGGATGAGCGCCTTCTCCTCGACGACCAGCGGGGTGCGCGTCTCGAACATCTCGATCGAGGTGTTGCCCGCCGACGTCGGGTACAGCAGCGCGCTCTTGCCGTCGCCGCGCGCCCCCGCTCCCTGTCCGCCGCCTTGGAACAGGTGATCGTTGAACACCGTCCCATCGGCGTCGATCCCATACGCGCCGGCACCCATCGGCAGGCCGGTGAACGCTTGCACGGCGTTCGGCAACACGTCGGCGAGCGCCGCGAACACCGCGGGCGCGCAGTACCAACCCGTGTGGGTGCGAAGGTTGACCGCGGCGGGATAAGCGCAGTTGAGCATGCTCCCCTCCGGCGCGACCACCTCGATCGGCCGGAAGCAGCCGGCGTTCGACGGAATCTCCGGCGTGAGGATGCTCTTGAGCGCGTACACCGTATGCGCGGCCGTGTAATTGAGGGTGCAGTTGATGCCACCCTTCGCCAGTTGCGGCGGGGCGTCCCACTCGACGCGCAGGTGCTCGCCCTCGACGTGGATCGCGACGCCGAGTTCGAGCGGCGTACCCACGCCGTCGAAGCCGACGCGGCTGCGGTACACGCCGTCGGGCACGGCGGCGATGGCGTCCCGCATCGCCTGCTCGGCGCGGGTCTGCACCTCGTACGCCAGGTCGGACAGGTCGTCGAGGTCGTAGGCGTCGAGGAACGCCAGCAGCCGCTCGCGCGCGACGAGGTTCGCGCCATGCTGGGCGTGTATGTCGCCGAGCACCATCTCGCCTTTGCGCACGTTCTGATCGATGAGCGCGAACAGCGTGCGGTTGGGGACGCCCGCCTCGTAGAGCTTCATCGGCGGGATCTGCAGACCCTCCTCGTACACCTCGCGCACGCTCTGGTAGTGCCGCGTGCCGCCGATGTCCGAGCAGTGCGCGATCGAACCGACGAGCGCCACGAGCCGCCCATGCCGGAAGACGGGCGTGACGATCGCGACGTCGAACAGGTGACCGGCGCAGATCCACGGGTCGTTCGTGATGAGGGCGTCGCCCTCTTGGAGCGTGTCGGGCGGGAACACTTCGAGCAGCGACTTCACCGCGCGCGGCAGCGTGAGGTTGAAGACCGGCATGGATCGCGGCGAATGGGCCAGCGATTCGCCCTGCGCATCCAGCAGCTCGCAGCCGAAGTCCTGCGCCTCACCGATGATCGTGCTGAACGCCGTGCGCCAGATGGTGGTCCAACACTCCTCGGTGATGTTGATCATGCGACTCCACATCACCTCGAGGCTCACGGGGTCGAATTTCGAGGCACTCACGCGCCCACCTCCTGGTGCTCGTGCGTCGCCGCGGTGGGCGCCGCAATCGCAACGCGCAAGTTACCGACCGCGTCGACCTGAACGACGTCGCCGGGCGCGAGGACGGTCGTGCTCTCGCGCTCTTCGACGATGGCGGGACCTGCGATGCGCACCCCCACGGGCAGAGCGCTGCGGTCGTAGACGGGCGTCGCGACGAAGCCCCCCGCTTCCGGGAAGTACGCGCGGCGCTCGCCCTTGGCGGCGGCGACGTCGCCGCCGAGGACCTCCGCGAGCGGTACGTCGGGCGCCGGACCGAGGGCGCGAACGCGCCAGCTCATCGCCATCGGCCGGTAGCCCTCGAGCACCGTGTGGTACGTCGCCGCATACGCGCGCTCGAAGGCGTCGGTCAGCGCCGCTCCGGTGGACGCCTCGATGGGGCCCTCGTGCAACGGCACCTCGATCTCGTGGAACTGCCCGATCAAGCGCGCCTCGACGGATCGCTCGATCTCGACGTCCTCCGGCAGCACTCCGGCCGTGGCGAGCACCGCCCGCGCATCGGTCTCCATGGCCTCCAGGACGCTGGCGATCACGGCCGGATCGAGTTGGTCGAACGCGACGGGGTAGGACCGGACGACTTCGTGGCTGACCGGCGCCACCAGGAAACCGAGCGCGGAAGCGACCCCAGAGACGGGTGGGACGAGCATCTCGCGGGCACCGAGGATGCGCGCGACGCGCGCCGCGTGCGCGGGACCCGCGCCGCCGAAGGCAAGCACCGGGAACTCGCGCGGGTCGTGGTTCTTCTCGATGATGTGAACGCGCGCCGCGCCGGCCATGTTCTCGCAGACGACCTGGTGGATCCCCCACGCCGCCTCGACCGCGCTCAGCCCCAGTTTGGCGCCGAGGGCCGCGCAGGCACGTTCGGACGCAGCAGCGTCCAGCGTCATCGCGCCGCCGAGGAAGTAGCCGGGATCGTAGTAGCCGAGCACCAAGCATGCGTCGGTGACGGTCGCCTCGGTACCGCCCAAGCCGTAACAGGCAGGTCCTGGATCCGCGGAGGCGCTGTCCGGGCCCACCTTCAAGAGCCCGAGCGCATCCTTGCGCGCGATCGAACCGCCGCCGGCACCGATCTCGATCATGTCGACCACCGGGGCGCGGATCGGAAGTCCGGAACCGCGCTTGAAGCGATGGACGCGGCCCGCTTCCATCTCCGCGGCGACATCCGGGCGGCCGTCGCGAATCAGGCACGCCTTGGCCGTCGTGCCGCCCATGTCGAAGGACAGCAGGTTCGACAGACCCGCGCGTGCGCCCAGGTACGCCGTGGCAAGCGCCCCACCGGCAGGACCGGACTCCAGGAGCCGAACCGGAAAGCGCCGCGCGGTCTCCGGCGAAGCCACCCCCCCGGAGCTGAGCATCAGCGCGAAGCGCCCGCGGAAGCCACCGCTGCGCAGCGCGTCGTCCATGCGGCGCAGGTATCGGTCCATGACCGGTTGGACGTACGCGTTGCACGCCGTGGTGTTGGTGCGCGCGTATTCGCGGATCTCGGGAACCACCTCCGACGAGAGCGACACGTACAGCCCGGGATGGCGCGCCAGGACGCGCTCGGCGACCGCACGCTCGTGGTCGGGGTTGCGGTACGCGTGCAGGAGGCAGATGGCGACGCTCTCGACGCCGTCGGCGACGAGCGCGTCGATGAGCTCGTCGACCGACGCGGGATCGAGCGGACGCAGCACGCGGCCGTCGCGGTCGAGCCGCTCGTCGACCTCGAGGCGCCACCGGCGCGGCACGATCGGTTCCGGGTACTGCAGGAACAGGTCGTATATGTCGTACCGCTGCTCGTGCCCCATCTCGAGCACGTCGCGAAACCCCTTGGTGGTCAACAACCCGGTGGGGCGGCCGCGACGCTCGATGATCGCGTTCGTGACGAGCGTCGTCCCGTGCAGCACGGTGCCGACGTCTTCCAAGGCGATGCCAGCAAAGCCAAGCAGTTCGTCCAGGCCCGCGAGCGCGCCCTCGGCCGGATCGGACGGCGTGGTCAGCCGCTTGTTGATCCGCAGGCTGCCGCCCTCCCGGTCGAACAGGACGTAGTCGGTGAAGGTGCCTCCGATGTCGAGGCCGACCTGATAGCGCGCGTTCACGACGGTTCCCTTCCGACGAGCCGATCCATCGGCCCGTACGCGGCCACGAGGGCTGCGTGTTCCTCGCGGTCATAGAAGCTCAGGCCGCCGGTCCCGAAGCGCTTGGCGACCTCGAGCGCGAACTGCCCCGCGGCGGCGACGTCGTCGACCTGGGTGGCGCCGGTGGCGCTCCCCGGCACGGCGACCTGCGCGGTCAGGGCGACGCCGACGACGGGCACCCGCGCCACGACCGCCGGCTGCATGATCGAGTTGACGTGGTACACGCCGTTGCCGTACGGGGTGAGGTCCTGCATGGTGATCGGCAGCACGAGGGGAATCCGCCCGGTCACCCAGCCCGCGACGTCGAGCAAGTCGTCGGCGACGCGCATGATCCATCCGTCCAGGACCGTTGCGGTGATCGCGATCCCCTTGGCGTTGAGCACCCGGTTCCCGCGCGTCGTGTCGATCGACAACAGCGCGTCCATCTCGGAGCGGACCTCGACGGCGTTCATCGCGGCCGAGTCGACGGGCGACCCCATCATCGGCACCGGCTTGTGCGGGCGCACCGGCGCGTCGGGGCAGACGTGCGTCGTGACGATCAGATCCCCGTCGAGGTGGTCGCCGGCCGCCGCCATCTCGGCCGCCTTGGCGGCCGTGGCGAGCGCCGCGACGGCGCCGTCGCCGTCCGAGACGTGGCCGATCATCTGCGGTCGGGCCCCGGAACCGCCCAAGCGCCCGATCACGCCGAGCGTCGGAGCGTTGCCGCCGCTGGACTTGCCGTGGCGACCGCGCACCAAGGCGCGCACGTGGTCGGTCGACCCCTGGGGTCCTTGGAGCCGCTCGACGTGGACGTCGACCGGACCTTGGGCCTCGAGGTAGGCGCGCACCCCTGCGCCGTCCGCATCGGGTCGATCGAGCCGGTCGAGCAGCGCGAGAACGTGCCGCCAGATCATGAGTGCCTCCAGGCGTGCGCGCTCATGCGGCGACCTCCGCCGCGATGCGCGCCGCCATCGAGCGAGCGACCACCACAGGGCCGCCGAACGCCGCGCGCGCCGCCGCCCCCATCTCGGCGTCGTAGCCGAAGCAGTCCATGAACAGCGCCGCGGCCCCAGCCGCGTCCGCGCGCGCCGCGGCTGCGGCGACGGCGCCATGGGGATCGTCCCCGTACGGGTCGGCGTCGAACACGACGGAATCGATCCCGAGCGACGTCCACTTTGCCTGCGCCTGCGGTACTTGCGACGCCAACGGGGTCAGCGAGGCCACGATCCCATCGCCCGCCAGCCCCTTGACAACTCCGTACAGCGCCAACTGGGGCTGGATCAACGGCACGCGGTGCCGGAACGGAGGGAACTCGCCGGTGCACATGATCAAGATCGCGTCGGCCCCTGCGCCCTCGAGGGCGTCAACCTGCGCCTGCAAGCGCTCGAGGATGAAGCGCTTGGCGATCTCGACCGACGAACCGTCCTGCAGCAGCGTGATCAACCGGTAGTCGCCGGGGCCGGGCCGCATGCCCGCGAGCTCACTGCGCGACAGCCCGTCGAGCGCCCCGCGTTCGAGCACGCGTTCGATGCCGCTCGCGGCGGCGACGTCGCGGGCGAGGCCATCCGGCCGCGGGGCCTGTCCGATGGTGAGCAGTCCGAGGGTCGCCATCAGCGGTCTCCGTACAGC
>JAGXHO010000244.1 GCA_024636105.1 Trueperaceae bacterium
ATGCCATCCGGGATCGCGATCTTGCCCACGTCGTGCAAGCGAGCGGCGCGCATCAGCGCCTCGACGCGGTCCGGCGGCTCGCTCAACGCGTCCGCGATCTGCGCGCACGTGCGCGCGACGCGCCACACGTGCTCGCCCGTGGCGTCGTCGCGGAACTCGGCGGCGCGCGCCAGGCGCACGAGCATCTCGACCTGCGTGCGCTCGAGGTCCGCCGTCCGGGCTCGCACGCGCGCCTCGAGCGCCTCGTTCTCGTCGAGCAAGCCGCGGCGCGCCACCCACGCCTCGAGCAGGTTGCGCACCCGCAGCAGCACCTCGACCGACTGGAAGGGCTTCCCGACGAAGTCGCGGGCCCCCCGGGCGAGCGCCGCGTGGCGGACCTCCGGGCGATCGTCGGCGGTGACCATCACCACCGGGAAGCCCTCGGGCAGCAGCGGTGCGAGCGCCTCGAGCACCTCGAGACCGCTGCGGTGCGGCATCCGGTAGTCGAGCAGCAGGAGGTCGGGTGGGTTCTGGTGGAAGCGCTCCTCGACCCGCCTAGGATCGTCGAGGACGTCGACGTCGCGGTACCCACCGCGCAGCAACATCCCGCGCAGCAACGCGAGGTTCGCCTCCTCGTCGTCGACGACGAGGAGGCGCATGGTGGTCAGTTCCGGTGGCACCAGGACGACCGGGTCACCCGTGGGGCCGTGCATCGCTCAGGCGCCGCCCAGGACCATCGGAGCCCGTGCGAGCAGGTCGAGCCACCAACCCGGGAAGAGCCCGAGCAGCACGACGCCGAGCGCCGCCAGGACGAGCGCCGCCGTCGAACCGGCCGTCCGGTGCTGCTTCACGACGCCGTGGTCCGGATCGCGTAGGTAGAGCAGCACGACGACGCGGCCGTAATAGACCACCGCGACGATCGCCGAAGCGATGCCGATCGCCGCGAGCCCGACGAACCCGCCCGCGATGGCCGCCTGGAACACCACGACCTTGCCCAAGAACCCCGCGAGCGGCGGGAAGCCGGCGAGGCTGAGGAGCGCGAGCGCGAGCCCCGCGGCCAGCCACGGCTGGCGGCGGCCGAGCCCGGCGAGGCGCTCGAGGCGGTCGCCCTGGTCGTCGTCGCCCATCACGGCGTTCAGCACGCCGAGGGCGAGCAGGTTCGTCACGGTGTACATGAGCAAGTAGGTGGCCGCTGCGCGCATGCCGATCTCGCCGCCGGCCAGGACCGCCAGCCCGACGTACCCGGCATGGGCGATCGCGGAGTACGCGAGCAGGCGCTTCAGGCCACTCTGCAGGAGTGCGGCCGTGTTGCCGACCAGGAGCGTCGCGCCCACCACCACGGCGAGCAGCATCGTGAAGGTGGCTCCGAAGGCGCCCGCCCCGAGCGCCTCGGTGGCCGCACCGGTGACGCGCAGCAGCGCGCCGAACGCGGCGGTCTTGACGACGACGCTCATGAACGCGGTCACCGGCGTCGGCGAGCCCGTGTACACGTCGGGCATCCACTGATGGAAGGGGACGAACCCGACCTTGAAAGCGAGGCCGACGAGCAGGAAGCCGGCCCCGAGGAGCAGCAGGCCGCCCGACGCGAAGTCCGGCGCGGCGCCCGCTGCAGCGATGCCCGCAAGGTCGAAGCGACCGGTGGCTCCGTACGTCAGCGCGATCCCGTACGCGAGGATGGCCGAACCGAAGGCGCCGAGCAGGAAGTACTTGAGGCCGGCCTCCTCTCCGGAGCGCGAGCCCTCGCGCCACGCGGCGAGCACGTAGACGGCCAGCGACAGCACCTCGAGCCCGAGGAGCAGCACGATCAGGTCGCCGGCCGAGACGAGCACGAGCCCACCCGTGGTGGCGAGGAGGAGCAGCGGGAAGAACTCGGGATGGTCGAGCCGCATGCGCTGCACGTGCGCGCCGGCGCTCAGCATCGTCGCTCCGGCGCCGAGCAGGATCACGATCGAGAGCGCGCCCGCCAAGCCGTCGCCGAGGAACGCCCCCCCGAGCGTCCGGGGAAGCGCCTCGCCACCGGCGAGGGCCAGGAACCGGGCGACGGTGATGCCGAGCGCGATCGCCACGCCCGCGACCGCGAGCGCCCCGAGCGGCGCCGACCGGCGGGCGAAGACCCCGATCAGGAGCGTCACCACCGCGGTCACGAGCACCACGACCACCGGCAGGAGCGGCGCCAAGTCGCCGTAGGTCGGCGGGAGCGTCATCGCGCACCTCCATCGGCGAGGTCGAGCACGATCGGTGGCGGCGTCGCCGCCGTGGCGGCAGCGACGACGTCGGCCTCGAACTTGGTGAGGTTGGCGGCTGGGGCGATCCCCAGCCACAGCGTGGCAGCGATGATCGGGGCGAACACCGCGACCTCCAGCGGGCTCAGGTCGCGCGTGGGCGCGCCCTTCGCCTCACCCTGGAACAATCGCTGGTACAGGTTCACGCCCAGCGCGCCCGCTGCGACCGCCGCCAGGACGGCGAGCGTCGCCGCCAGCGGGCTGACCGTGAAGGCGCCCAACACCGAGAGGAACTCGCCCGGGAAGTTCGCCAACCCCGGCACCCCGATGCCCCCGAGCAGCACGAGGAGCGACAGCGCGGCGAACGCCGGGGCCGCCTTGGCCAAGCCGCCGTAGGCATCGAGGTCGAAGGTGCCGCGGCGCGCGTGGAGCATGCCGGCCACGAGGAAAAGGCCGGAGGTCGTCACCATCTGCGCGGCCTGCAGCGCCATGGCGCCGCTCTGCCCCGCGAGGTGCAGCGAGAACAGACCGACCGCGACGATCCCCATGTGCGAGATCGAGAAGTAGGCCAGCACCCGCTTGAGCTGCGTCTGGCGCGTAGCGATGGCCATGCCGTAGACCGCCGTGAAGGCGCCGAGCGCGAGGCCGAGCGGCGCGAGCATGGCGGCGCCGTCGGGGAGGAGCGGGAGCGCCCAGGCGAAGAGCCCGAACCCCCCGAGCTTGTACAGCGTGCCCGCCACGTCCGCGGCCCCCGAAGGATGGTTCTGTTCGTTGACGTCGACGAGCCAGGCGTGGACCGGGAAGATCGGCAGCTTGACCGCGAACGCGAACATGAAGGTGCCGAACAGCCACGCTTGCGTGAGCGGGTCGAGCTGCGGCGTGGCGGCGAGCAGCTCCTCGAACCGGTACCCGGCGGCGCCCGAGAGCGGCGCCAGCGCCAGGATCCCGAGCAGCATGACGAAGGAGCCGGCGACCGCATACATCAGGTACTTCACCAGCGCGGCGCGGCGATGCGCCAGACCCCAGCCGCCGAGCATCGCGAGGCCGGGCAACAGCGTCAGGTCCCAGAAGACGTAGAACAGGACGAGGTCGCGAGCGAGGAAGATCCCGGCGACGCCGGCGAGCGTCGCGAGCAGCGCGGCCAGGAAGCGGTGGGCGTGGTGCTCGACGCGCATCGCCGCCCACAGGACCGTAGGCAGCATCACCAGCGCCGCGACCCGCAGCAGGACGCCGCCGGCGCCGGCGCCGTCGAGCGCGATCCAGGCACCGATCGCTGGGATCCACGGCACGTCGAGGCGGCCGCCGGGGCCGTCGGCGAAGAGCGCCAGCACTAGGGTCGCGGCGACGCCGAGCACCGACAGCGGCAGGTAGACGGCGCGGCGCGGCGCCAGCAGCAGCGCGATGGCGACCGCGAGCGGCACGAGAATGGCGGCAGCAGCGATCACGCGCGACCTCCCACGTTGGCGACGGTGGCGGCGACGGCGACGACGATGGCCGCCAGGCCCAGGAGCATCGCGAGGGCGTACATCCGGACGTGGCCCGATTGCCAAGCGGCGGCGAGCCGACCGAGCCACGTGGCGCTGGCCACGCCGGCGCCGATGCCCCGGTCGAGCAGGTCGCGGTCGCCGATGGCGAGGCCCGAAGCCACCCCCTCGACGGGGCCGACGACGGTCGCGCGGTACAGCGCGTCGAAGCCGAGCCCGGAGCGGGCTGCGCGGCCGAGTTGCCCGCGTCCGACGCGCGCACCGAGCGCACCCTTGCCACGCTCGTACACCCACCAACCGGCGGCGAGCCCGAGGCCGGCCGCGAGCACCGAAGCGGCTACGAGGAGCCACTCGACCCACAGCGCCGGATGGTCCAGGCCACCCGAGGCCAGGGCCGGGGCGAGCCACGGATCGATGGCGTTCGGGAACGCGAACGCGGGAAGCCCGACGTACCCACCGATGGCGGCCAGGACGGCGAGCACCACGAGCGGCAGCGTCATCGTCGCCGGGCTCTCGTGGACCTTGGCGTGCACGCGAGCGTCGCCGCGAGCCTCACCGGCGAACACCAGGTAGTACCAACGGAACATGTAGAAGGCCGTGAGCGCGGCGGTGACGAGGAGCACGGCGAAGAGCGCCTTGCCGCCGTAGTCGGCGAGCAGCGTCGAGCTCCAGGCCCCCGCCAGGATCGCGTCCTTGCTGAAGAAGCCCGACAGCAGCGGCACGCCGGCGATCGCGAGGGTGCCGATCAGCGCGGTCGTGCCCGTCGTCCGCATGCGCTTGCCCAGGCCCCCCATGCGGCGGATGTCCTGCTCGCCCCCCATCGCGTGGATGACGGAGCCGGAACCGAGGAACAACAGACCCTTGAAGAAGGCATGGGTGACGACGTGGAAGACCGCCGCGCCGTACGCACCGGAGCCGACGGCGACGAACATGAAGCCGAGCTGGCTGATCGTGGAGTAGGCGAGGACGCGCTTGACGTCGGTCTGCCCCATCGCGGCGATCGCGGCGACGAGCGCCGTGAGCGCGCCCACCCAGGCGACGACAGCGGAGGCTTCCGGCGTCATCGCGTAGAGCGGGCTGAGCCGCGCGATCAAGTACACGCCCGCCGTCACCATGGTGGCGGCGTGGATGAGCGCCGACACCGGCGTGGGGCCCGCCATCGCGTCGGGCAACCAGACGTGCAGTGGCAGCTGCGCGCTCTTCCCGGTCGCGGCGAGGAGGTACAGCAGCCCGATCGTGCCGAGCACCCCGGCGCCGAAGGCGTAGGTACCCGCCGCGGCGTTGACCTCCGCGATCGTCAGCGTGCCGAAGGTCGCCGCGACCAGGAACGAGGCCAGCAGGAAGCCGGCGTCGCCGATCCGGTTGACGATGAACGCCTTGCGTCCAGCGTCGGCGTTGGCCGTCTTCCGGTACCAGAACCCGATCAGGAGGTAGGAACAGACGCCCACGCCCTCCCAGCCGACGAACAACAGCACCAGCGAGTCCGCGAGCACGAGCACGAGCATCGAGGCGACGAAGAGGTTGAGCAGCGCGAAGTAGCGCGAGTACCCGTCATCGGCGTGCATGTAGCCGATCGAGTAGACGTGGATGGCCAGGCCGACGCCGGTGATGACGAGCATGAAGGTGACCGAGAGGGCGTCGACGACGAACCCGACCGACAGGTCGAGGCCGGCGACGGGCAGGAAGGGCCAGAGCTCGACGGATACGCCCGCCTCGCGGCCCACGAGCCCGAAAGCGGCGATCAGCGCGAGCACGAAGGCACCCCCGACCGCGAGGCTGGCGAGCACCCCGGGCAGCGGCTCGCGCAGCCGCCGACCGAACAGGCCGTTGACGAGCGCGCCGAGCAGCGCGAGCGCGGGGGCGAAGACCGCCCACGCGACGGGGTCGTTCCAATCGGCGCTCACAGCTGCACCTCCGGGGCGGCCCGTCCGACGCGGGGGCTCACAGCCGCACCTCCGACAGGGCGTCGACGTCGGTGCTGCGGCGGTCGCGGAAGATCGCGACCAGGATCCCGAGACCGACCGCCACCTCGGCGGCGGCGACGGCCAGGATCACGAACACCGCGGTCTGACCGCTCATGCCCACGAGCGTGCCGGCCGCGGCCCAATGGCGGGCGTACGCGACGAGCGCGAGGTTGGCGGCGTTCAGCATCAACTCGACGGAGAGGAAGACGAGGATGGCGCTCCGGCGGGTGAGCACGCCCACCGCGCCGATGGCGAAGATCACGGCCGACAGCGCGACGTAGGCTTCGGTGGGTGCGTTCACGAGCGACCGCCGGGTTCGAGCGCGCCGCGCCGTTCGGGCTTGCCGCGGTCAGGGAGCGCGCCGGCGGCCGCCGGGTCGCCGTCCATCCGGACCGCCGGGGCGCCATGGGCGGTCTCGGCCCGGCGCTGCACGAGCGCCACCGCGCCGACGACGCCGGTCAGGAGCAGGACCCCCACCAAGTGGAAGGCGAGCAGGAAGTCGCCGAACAGCACGTCGCCGATCGCGCCCGCACCCCCACCATCGAGGGCGGCGCGCACGACGTCCGCGTCGCCGAGCGGCCGCCCTTCGAGGAGCACGGCGACCGCGACCGC
>JAGXHO010000245.1 GCA_024636105.1 Trueperaceae bacterium
GACCGGGGTCGACCTCGGCCCCCGGCGCAGCGGAGGTGGCGGCCGCCTCGGCCGCCGCCACGGCGACCTCCTCGGGCGGCGTCAGCGGCAGCGCGAACGCGAAGGTGGAACCGGCGCCGACCGCGCTCTCGAGCCACATGCGACCACCGTGATGCTCGACGATCTGCTTGCAGATCGGCAAGCCCAGGCCGGTTCCCTGCGGCTTGTCGGTGAGCGTGTCGCCGACCTGCCGGAACTGCTCGAACACGGTGGCGTGGTCTTCCGGGGCGATCCCCACGCCCGTGTCGCGCACCCGCACGACCACGGCTTGCCCCAACTCGGGGTCGACCTCGTGGGCCAGCGTCATGCGCACCTCGCTGGTCGGGGTGAACTTCACGGCGTTCGAGATCAGGTTGATGGCCACCTGCGTCAACCGGTCGCGGTCGCCCACCACGCTTGGCACGTCGTCGCGTGCGTCGACGATCAGGTGCACCGTGGGCTTTTGGTCGAACAAGCCCTGCGTCGCCTGCGCGGCGCGCCCCAAGACCTCGGCGAGGGTCAGCGGCGCCATGCGCCAATCGACGCGACCGGCCTCGATCTTGGCCAGGTCGAGCACGTCGTTGATCAGGTGCGTCAGTCGCTGCGACTCGGAGTAGATGATGCCCGCGTTCGTCCGCACCTGCCCCACGGCGCGTTGCACCTTGCGATCGGGGTGCCCCTCGAGCGCAGGGCCGAGGATGTCCTCGAAGCGTCGCTCGATGAGCCGCGCGAACCCGAGGATCGACGTGAGCGGCGTCCGCAGCTCGTGCGAGACGTTCGCCAAGAAGGCGCTTTTCGACGCGTTGGCGGCCTCGGCCACCTCCTTGGCCGCGTGCAGCCCTTCCTCGTAGTGCTTGCGCTCCGACACGTCGCGCACCAGACCCCGGAAGCCGACCACCGCGCCGTCGTCGTCGTGCACCGGACCCACCGACATCTCGCCATCGAAGCCGCCACCATCGGCGCGCCGGATCCGGAACTCGAAGCGCTGCACGGGGGTGCCCGTGGACCCGACGGCACCGAAGGTGCGGATGAGCGGCCGCACGTCGCGCGGCTCCACGAAGTCGCGGTACGGGCGCCCGAGCACGCGCGAGGTCGACGCCTCCCCCACGCCGGCGACGAACGCCGGGTTGACCATCTTCAGCACCCCTTCGGCGTCGATCTCGAAATAGGCGTCCTGGATGGTGTCGAGGATCGTGCGGTAGCGCTCCTCGCTGCGACGCAGCTCCGCCTCGGCGCTACGTCGCTCGACCAGTTCGCGCTGCACGTCCTCGTACAGCTGCGCCGAGTCGATGGCGACCGCAGCGCTCGTCGCGAAGCGGCGCAGCGCCGGCAGCTTGTCCGCCAGCGGCTTGCGGCTGTACGGGTTGTCGACCGCGAGGACGCCGACCGTCCGGCCGCGGGAGACGAGCGGCAGCACCGCCGGAGCGCGCGAGCGCAGCAACCGTGAGGTGGCCGCCTCGCCGCGGGCGCGCCAGCGCTCGGGGACCGGCAAGTCCTGGTCGAGCACGTGCTCGTCGCCGGTGCGGAACGCCTGCTCCAGGAGCGGCACGCTGCCGTCGAGCCGGACCTCGTGGACCGGGGTGCTCCCCAGGTCGGCGTCGAACCCGATCCAGCTCGACGTGCGCAGCGCGGCACCGTCCTCGGTCGGGAGCCAGACCACCGCCCGCTCGAACCCCACGACCTCCTGGATCGCGTTCAGCAGCAGGTCCATGCGCTCCTGCAGCGACGTCGGCTCTTGCATCGCGGTGCCGATGCGCGCGAGTTGGTCGCTCTCGCGTCGGCGCGCCTCGATCTCTTCGATCAACCGCACGTTCTCGAGCGCGATCGTCGCGAGCCGCGCGAAGCTGACGAGCAGGCTCTCCTCGGCGCCCGAGAAGGGGCGCCGGTCCTCGCGCGGGCGCACGAGCGACAGCACCCCGAGCACCTCGTCGCGCCCCGAGAGCGGGACCGCGATCGCCGCCCGCGCCCAATCGAGGTCGATGCCACGCAGCTTGCCGGCCCAACGCGCGTAGTCGGGCACGGTGAACGGCCGGCGGTCCTGCCAAGCGCGACCCGAGAGCCCTTCGCCGGGACGGAACAGCAAGTCGGGGAGCGCCTCGAAGCGCCCCACGGCGCGATGGCGCTCGAGCACCGCGCCGCCCGCGGCCACGAGGTGGACGAAGCCGTGCGGCGTATCGAGGGCTTCGGCCGCGCGGCGCAGCACCGCCTCGAGCAGTTCGCCTACTGGTCGGCGCGCCGCGAGTCCGTTGGTGACCTCCTGCAGCGCCGTCACGTAGGCCTCTTGCTCGGCCCGCCGGCGTTCGCTCTCGCGCAGCGTGCGCTCGGCCAGCACCTGCCGGCCGATGTCCTGCAAGCGCACCAGATGCCCGGTGTGGCGCCCACGGTTGTCGCGCAGCGGCGTGAGCTGAGCGCGCAGGTGGCGCTCCGCCGCCGTGCGCGTCCAGGTGAGGTCGTGCTCGACGAAGTCGTCGCTGCCTAGCGCGCGCACCAGACCGAGCTGATCGTGGAACAGCTCCGTGGCGGTCCGGCCGATGGCGTCGTCCGAGTGCTCGAGCTCGAGCATCTTCGCCGCCGCAGGGTTCACCTGCAGCACGCGCTGGCGGGGATCGGGCACGAGCACCGGGTCGCCCAGGTGGCGCATGACGGTCTCGCGCGCGACCGGCACGATGTCGAGCAGACGATGCGACAACAGGCTCTGCGCGAACGCCCACGCGCTGACGGCGAACGTCAGCGGCGTCGGATCGATCGGCAGGTCGAGGTCGCTGAACAGGAACACCAGGTTCGCGACCCAGGGCACCGCGACCGCGAGGAGCACCCACGTGACCTGCGCCCGATAGCCCCGCGGCGTGCCCACGTAGCCGCGTAGCAGGTAGAACGAGCCGATCGCCAACCACAGGTAGCTCGAGGCGGTGTGCACCCAGAACCAAGGCCCACGGACGACGACCTGCACCCCTTCGACCGCCGTCACCGACCGCCAGAGCACGTCCTGCAGCGGGTAGGTCCACGCAAGGCCGATGGTGATCGTCGGCACCACCAACAGCAGCGTCACGACGAAGCGGTTGAGCCACGCGGTCTGGCGGGTGTAGTCGTTCGCGAAGACGAGGAAGCCGACCGGGAGCGCGGCGATGCCCAAGTACTTGAGCTGCAGCCAGGTGAGCTTGAGGGCCGGGTCCAGGAAGGCGGCCTCCATCCCCTCGCCCAAGGCCCACACGGCGCCGGCGAGGGTGAAGAAGGTGAAGCTGCGCGCGCCTCGGGTGTTCCGGCGTTTGCCCCAGGCGACCAGGGCGAGCGCGACCAAGCTTGCGGCGATGATCCAGAGCGCGAGGACGTAGGGGTTCGGGGGCCAGGTCATGGGGCGCTCCGTTGGGACGCGAAGGCGGGTTCCGGCGCCGAGCGAGGTGGTCGCGTCGGTGTTGGGCTCTAGGTCGCGCTACCTTATCAGCCGCCCTGCGAGGGCAGTGCGGAAGGCGCCGCGAGCGGCACTACGATCGCCACCGTCGCGCCGCCGCGCGGCGATCCGTTCGACCACAACCGCCCACCATGCCGCTCGACGGTCCGCTTGCACGCGTGGAGCACGGCCGACCCGCCCGCCGCCGGTGGTTCGAACGCCTTCGCGAGCGCCGCGGCGTCGCCCCCTTCGCCGGTATCGCGCACGCGCAGAACGAGCGCGTCGCCGATCTCCAGGTCGTGGTCGCGGCCGAGGCTCAGCGCGACGCTGCCCGCGTGGGTGGTCGCCAGCGCCCGAGCGATCAGATGGCCGATGACCCGGAGGAGGCGCTCGCCATCGCCGATCACCGGTGGGAGCCCGGACGGGACGTCCAACACCAGGTCCACCTCGGGGCGGCGGTCTGCAGCGGCGTCGGCCCGAAGCGCGGCACGCCGCACGACGTCGGCGAGATCGACCTCCTCGGAGCGCCACGGGGTCGCGTTGGCCCGCTGCGGCGCAGCTGGGCGCTGCGGCGCAGCGGGGCGGCGCGCTGCAGCAGGCCGCTGCGCCGCAACGGCGCGCTCCAGGCTGGCCACCAGCACCGCGCACTCGGCGACCTCGCGCCGCAGCCCTTCGACTTCGTCGGAGGAGCGCCCACGCGCGACCGCCAGGGCGCCCAGACGGGCGAGCCCGACCACCACCGCCTGCTCGGCACCCGAGAAGGGGCGCCGGTCGGCGCGCGGGCGCACGAGCACGAGCGCTCCGTGGGCGTCGTGCCGGTCGAGCAACGGCACGGCGAGCGCCGCGCGCGCCCACGACGATGGCGGACCGCTCGCTCGTTCCGACCAGTACGGGTAGTCCGCCACGGCGACCGTCCGTCCGTCGCGCCAAGCGCGGCCCGCGAGGTCGTCGCCGACCGGCTGCGATTCGTCGGACGCGACGACGAGGTGACCGAGGGCGCGCCATCGCTCGAGGGCGCGGCCGTCCGGGGCGAGCCGGAAGAGCGCCGCGTGGGGCGTGCCGACCACCTCGGCGGTGCGGCGGAGGACGTCCTCGAGCGACTCGTCGACGCTGCGATCGGCTACCAGGCCGGACGCCACCTCCAACAGCACCGACGTGTAGCGTCGCTGCTCGGTGAGTTCCCGCTCGCTCGCCCGCCGCTCCCGTTCGGCGAGCATCTCGCGGGCGACGTCCTGCAGATGCAGCAACTGACCGCTGCGGCGGCCGCGGCGATCGGGCAACGGGGTGGTCCGCGCGCGGAAGTGGCGCTCGACCGGATCGCGCGACCACTCGATCTCGAGCTCGACCGAGGCACCGACCTCGACGGCATGCCGCAGGGACGGCTGCTCGCGGAGGACGTCGTCGGCGTCGCGGCCGACCAGGTCGTCGGGATAGCCGACGTCGAATACCTCGGCGGCCGCGGCGTTCGCCTGCAGCACGCGGCGCCACGGATCGAGGACGATGACCGGATCGGGCAACCGCCGCAGCACCATGTCGCGCGCCAGCGGCACCACGTCCCACACGCGGTGCATGAGCAGGCCGCGCGCGCAGAGGACGATGGCGATGGCGACGGCGAACGGCGTCGGGTCGAGCGGGAGGCCGGCGCCGAAGGTCGCCGCCACAAGGTGGACGACCCAGACCATGGCCACGCCCCCGAGCGCCCGCGTCGTGGGCGCTCGCGACGATCGCGATGCAGCCACGCGCGCCAGGACGGCGGTGCCGGCCGCGGCCGTCGCGTACGCGAAGGCGGCGTGCACCCACCACCAAGGTCCTGGGCCGAGCACGAGGCGCTCACCGACCGTCTCGACCGACCGCCAGAGGAGTTCGTGCAGCGGGAACGTCCACGCGAGGCCGACCGTGACGGCTGGGATCACGAGCAGCAGCGCGACGACGTGGCGATCGAACCGTGCGAACCGACGGGTGTCGTCGTTGGCGAAGACCAGGACCGCCACGGGGAGCGTCGCGACCCCCAGGACTCGAAGCTGCAGCCACGTGAGGCGCGCGAACGGATCGGTGGCGATGGCCTGTCCGCCCTCCGCCAGCGTCCAGAGCGCGGCCGCGAGCACGAGGAAGGTGAAGCTGCGCGCCCCGCGCGTTCGGTCGCGCTGCAGCCACGACGCCGTGGCGAGCGCGAGCAGGGCGACCACGATCGAACCCAACACCAAGGCAGAGGGGTTCGGGGGCCAAGTCATGGGGGCGCTCCGGTCGACGTGGGGCCCGCTCGCGCGCCGACGGACCTGCGAAGGCGACGGGATCGCGGTGGCGACACCTTACCAGCCGTCGCCGGCAGGCGGTGGCGGGCGCCCCACCCCCCAACGAAGACGCGCCCGGGACCGTGGCGGTCCCGGGCGCGCGAGCTCAGCGGGTGAAGGTCAGTAGCGCGGGCCGCGCGACGAGCCCGCGGCCGGGCCGGCGCTGCGAAGCACCGTGACGTTCTTCGCCTGCGGGCCTTTGGCGCCCTGCTCGACGTCGAACTCGACCTCGTCGCCCTCGTTCAGGCTCTTGAAGCCGTCGCCCTGGATGGCGGAGAAGTGGCAGAAGACGTCCTTACCGCCGCCCTCGACCTCGATGAAACCGAACCCTTTTTCGTTGTTGAACCACTTGACGGTACCTGTAGCCATGCTGCCAACCATCATTTCCACCGCCGCCGAGCGACCGGGAGGTCGAGCGTCGTGCGGTACATGCGTTACCGGACCGCCGCCCGGCGCCCCCCGCCCGAATTCGGTGCGAGGTCGAAGGTAGCCTAGCGACTTGCGGCCGCCAGCGCAAGGTCCGTTGCGGCGGAGGCCGTGCGGAACTAGGCTCGAGCCCCGACGGCGACGCGCATTCTCACCACGGGAAGAAGAGCGGAACGAGGAGCAACGTGGCGACCAGCACCAGGGCTTGCAGCGCCAGACCGACCTTGGCGAAGTCGCCGAAGCGGTACTGACCCGGGTTGAGCACCAGCGTGTTCACGGGCGAGGCCACCGGCGTCGCGAACGAGGTCGAGGCCGCGAGCGCGACCGCCATCAGCAGCGGGTAGGGCGACACGCCGAGGTCGAGGCCGGCTTGGAAGGCGATGGGGGCGAGCAGCACGGCGGTCGCCGTGTTCGAGATCACCTGGCTCGCGAGCGACGTCAGCACGAAGAGCCCGGCGAGCAGCGCGAGCGGTCCGTACGGACCGACGCCGGCGACCAGCGCGTCCACCACCAGGCGCATCCCACCGGTCGACTCGAGCGCGGTCGCCATGGGCAGCACGCCCGCGATCAGCACCACGCTCTCCCAGTTGATCGCGCGGTACGCCTCCTCCATCGACAGACAGCCCGTCGCCACCATGGCGATCGCCGCGAGGCCGACCGCGACGACGGTGGGGAGCCAGCCGGTGGTCATGACCACGAGCATCGCGAGCATGATCGCGATCGCCACCGGCGCGCGCCGAGCGGACCGGCGCGTGACCGCGCCGCCGTCCGGCTCGGCCAGCACCACCGCGTCGTTGCGCTCCCGCTTGAGCCGCTCGATCGCCGCGCGCGGCCCCTGCACCAGGAGCGTGTCGCCGAAGCGCAAACGCAGCTCGGCCAGCCCCTCGGTCACGCTGGCGCCGCCGCGCTGCACCCCGACCACCTGGACGCCGTAGCGGTGGCGGAAGGCTAGCTCGCGCAGCGAGTGACCCAACCAGCGCGAGCGCGGCGGGGGGAGGACCTCGACCACGCCGAGGTTGCCCGGAAGGACGGTGGGGTCGACCGGCTCGGTGCGCAACCCGACGTCCACCGCGAGGGTGGCGACCGCGTCGGCGTGCCCCTGGAGCACGATCCGGTCGTCGTGCTCGAGGGTGGTGGCGGCGTTCAGCGGCTTGGACCGGTCGAGGTCGCGGCGCGCCCGGTGGTGCGCGCGCACGGCGTCGGGGTCCGCGTCCACCGCCAGCACCTGCACCTGGTAGCGCTCCGGCCAACGCAGCGCGCCGAGCGTCGACCCGACCAACGGGTGCCCCTCGGGGACGACCAGGCGGAACACGTGGGCCGGCAGGTCGTACCGGTCGGCCAGCTCGCGGGCGCTCGAGCCGAGCTCCGCGCCGCCACCGTCCGCAGGGGCGCGCGATGGCAACCAACGACGCCCGATCGTCACCATGAACGCCGTCCCGATCGCCACCATCGCCAGCCCCAACGGCGTGAAGGCGAAGAAGGCGAACGGCTCGCGCCCCTGGGCGATGAGCTGTTCGGCGACGACGATGTTGGGCGGGGTGCCGATCAGCGTGAGCATGCCGCCGAGCAGCGAGGCGAACGCCAGCGGGATCAGCAGCTTCGACGGGCTGATCTTGGCGCGCCAGGCGAGGCTGACGACCACGGGGAGCATCACCGCGACCGTGCCCGTCGAGCTCATGACCCCCGACAGCGCCGCCGTCATCAGCATCACCAGCAGCGTCAGCCGCGCCTCGCCGGTACCAGCGACGCGCCCGAGCCACGTCCCGAGTCGGCCGGCGACGCCGGTCTGGAAGAGCGCGCCCGAGACCACGAACAACCCGGCGATCGTGACCACGAGCGGGTCCGAGAAGCCGGCCAACGCCTGCGCCGGGCTGAGGACGCCGGTGAGCACGAGCGCCGCCGCCGACATCAGGGCGACCAGGTCGAGGCGGACGCGGTCGCTGACGAACAGCGCGACCGTCGCGGCGAGGATGACGAAGACGGTGAGGGCGTCGCCGCTCATGGCGCCAAGCGTACGGCGCAGGGCAGCTGGCGTCCGGGCTGCGCGTCCCGACCCTCACGAACGGTCGACGACGCGCCCGGCCGCGAGCGGCAGGACCCGGTCGGGTTCGTAGGCGGCCACCTATTCGCCCCGGTGGGCAGCCGCGGCGCGTGGATCGAGCGCGTGCGCTTTTCGAGGATGCGCCCTCGGGGTGCGCTACCGTGCCGGTACCCTGCTCACGGCGCCGCGCACGGTCGCCGACGTCCCTCCTCGAGGAGCCCCCATGCCCGACCCGGTCCACCGTCCTCGCGCCCCGATCGCCGCGCTGCTCACGCTGCTGCTGATCGGCCTCGCCCCCTTCGCCCAGGCACAATCCTGCGCGCTCGAGCTGGAGCCGAACGACGCTCCGGCCCAAGCGACGCCGCTGGACGGCGCGGACTGCCTCGTCGGGACGCTCGCGGGGCAGGACCAGGACGCGTGGTGGTGGGTGGTCGACGAGGACGCCGCCGAGCTCCCCTGGCACCTCGAGATCGAGAGCATCCCGGGTCAGCTCACGCGGCTGGACGTGCTACGGGTCGAGTTCGCGGCGAACGGCGTGGACGTCGCCGGTTTCGAGACACTGCTCGGCTTCGGCACCTCGGACGGCCGGCCGAACGCGAGCGAGCCGTTCCTCGTGGCGCCCGGGCGCTACCTGCTGGCGCTCTCGAAGAGCGGCGGCGAAGGCGACTACGTGGTGCACCTGCGCGC
>JAGXHO010000246.1 GCA_024636105.1 Trueperaceae bacterium
CTGCTGCGCCACGGCCTCGTCGGTGGGGTGGGCCTCGCACTCAGCCAACTGATGGCGCCGTTCCTGCGGACCGCCGCCGCCCAGGGATCCATGGCCGCCGGGCAAGGCTCCATGCAACACGATGGCGGCATGATGACCGTCGGTGAGGTCGATACCGTTCGGAACGGCTTCGATCCGACGGTCGTGCTGACCGACTGGGACACCGGCACGACGAGCCGGCTCCCGAACGGTCGGCTCCTCCGCGAGTTCCGGATGGTCGCGGTCGACAAGGAGATCGAGATCGCGCCGGGGCTGTTCTTCCCGGCCTGGACGTACAACGGGCGCGTGCCGGGTCCAACGTTGCGCGCTACCGAGGGCGATCGGATCCGCGTGCACTTCACGAACGGTGGATCGCACCCGCACACCATCCATTTTCACGGCATCCACAGCGCGTTCATGGACGGCGTCGCCGGCCTCGGTCGCGGCGTGATCATGCCGGGCGACTCGTTCACCTACGAGTTCGACGCGCTGCCGTTCGGCTGCCACCTCTACCACTGCCACGCCATCCCGCTGAAGCGCCACATCCACAAGGGCTTGTACGGCGCTTTCATCATCGATCCGGATCCCGAGCGGCACCCCGAGCACGCCGCGGTCGCAAGCAGCCGTCTGCTGGGTACGCCCGAGAACGCCCGCTTCCAGGAGCTGGTGATGGTGATGAACGGCTTCGACACCAACTTCGACGACGAGAACGAGGTGTACGCCGTCAACACGGTGGCGCACGCGTACATGAAGCGACCGATCCGGATCGAGCGCGACCGGCCGGTGCGGGTGTACTTGATCAACATCACCGAGTTCGACCCGATCAACTCGTTCCACCTGCACGCGAACTTCTTCGACTACTACGACCACGGCACGACGCTGACGCCGACGCTCAGAACCGTGGACACGATCATGCAGTGCCAGGCGCAACGGGGCATCCTCGAGTTCTCGTTCGCGGGGTTCGAGCCGGGGCCGTACATGTTCCACGCGCACCAGTCCGAGTTCGCCGAGTTGGGCTGGATGAGCGTCTTCGACGTGGTCGCATGAGCGCCGTCCGCGAGCGTGCTGCGCACCGTTTCGCGTGGGTGTGGGCGGCCCTGCCCCTCACGCTGCTCGCGCTGCTCGTGGCGTGGTTCTTGGCCACCGATCCGCTGGCGCCCCTCGCGTCGGACGCGCCTCCGCTCGAGAACCTCACCGTCGAGCGCGTCACGCTGGACGAGGCCGGTATCCACCTCGTCGTGCGGGCGGACGGCAGCGAACCCGTCGCGATCGCGCAGGTCCAGGTGGACGGAGCGTACTGGAGCTTCGCCCAGGACCCGACAGGTCCGCTGGCGCGCCTACAGCGTGCGCGCCTCGACGTTCCGTACCCCTGGGTCGCGGGGGAGGCGCACACGATCACGCTCCTCACCCGGTCCGGCGTCGCCTTCGGCCACACGATCGAGGTCGCAGCGGCCTCACCGGTCGTTGGCTGGGGGCGCTTGCTGGCGTTCGCTCTCCTCGGCCTCTACGTCGGCGTGGTCCCCGTCGCGCTCGGGCTCATGTTCTATCCCTACTTGCGCACGCTGGGTCGCCGCGGTCTCCAGTTCCTGCTCGCCCTGACCGTCGGCATGCTCGCGTTCCTCTTCGTCGACACGCTGCAGGAGGGCCTGGAGCTCGCGGGGGCGGCGGCACCGGCGTTCCAGGCTTCGGCCGTCGTGTGGTTCGCGGCCGGTCTGGCGTTCCTGATCCTGTTCGTGCTCGGCCGCCGTCGCGGTCGCCCCGAGGGGCTGGCGCTGGCCTACTTCCTGGCTCTGGGGATCGGGTTGCACAACCTCGGCGAGGGGCTCGCCATCGGCGCGGCGTACGCGATCGGCGAGGCGGCGCTCGGGTCGTTCCTGGTGGTGGGGTTCACGCTGCACAACATCACCGAGGGCATCGGCATCGCTGCGCCGCTCGCCAAGCGCCCCGTGCGTCTGCTGACCTTCGTCGGGCTGGCAGCGTTGGCCGGTCTTCCTGCCGTCTTCGGGACGTGGATCGGTGCCTTCGCCTTCGAGCCGCACTGGGCGGCCCTGTTCCTCGGCATCGGCGCGGGCGCCATCCTGCAGGTCATGGTCGAGGTCGGCGGGTACCTCGCGCGTGGCACCGAGGGTTCGAGCGGCCGCTGGGCGTCCGTGCCGAACCTCGTTGGGTTCGCGTTAGGGCTCGCGGTCATGTACGGCACCGGCTTCTTGGTCAACGTCTGAAGGGAACTGGCCGCGGTACCGGCGAGGGGGACTGCTGCCACCCCCTAGACCCGAGGTCCCTATCGACGAGGTGGTCGCCGGCGGCGAGGCAACGCCGGTTCAGGATCCCGGACCCCGCAGCGATTGCAGGAGCACTTCGCCCGCCCGTCGGCATCGCCCGATCGTCTTGGCGGTGCTGGTGCTCGTGCTTCCCCTGACGTCCTGCGCCTCGATGTTCAACGGCGCGACGCAGCTGGTTCCGGTCGACTCGCGCCCCGTGCGCGCCGAGGCCTACGTCGATGGCGTCTCCGCGGGATTCACGCCGCTCGAGCTCGAGCTGCCGCGAAGCGTCGACGCCGTGGTCGCGGTTCGCCTCGGCGATCAGGTGCGGTCGTTCGTGCTCTTGAGCGAGACGAAGGGGGCGATGGTCGGCTTGGATCTGGTGCCCGTGGTCGCCGCTGGTGGCCTCGTCTTCGCCGCGGGCGCCCTGGGCGGCTCGATCGAAGGCGGCCAGATCACCACGGGGGGCTACCTGTTGGGGGCCGGCCTGATCGGGGCGTCGTTCGCGCCTGTCCTGGTGGATTACGGTACCGGCGCCATCTTTCGGCTGAACCCGGGGGAGATCGTGGCCGTCTTCGAGTGATCAGTGCGCGAAGGCCGAACTCGCGACGGGTCGCTGAGGCGCGTCGTCGACGCGCTCGCGTCCGTCCTGGCCGAGTTCGACGTCGCGCCGGTGCAGCCCACGGCCGTGAACGGCAGCAGCGGACGAAGCGCCGCAGCGTTGCGCCCGGGCGCCCTGCATGGCGGAGGGTCGCCTAACGCGAAGGCGTCGTGTCCAGCGTCGCCAACTCGACGAGCCCTTCGAGCGCGTCCACCGAGTCCCACGTGTCGCGCTTGAAGGCCTGATGGAAGGCATCGATGTCGTGCGCCGAGTCCCGGCCGACCGTCTGTGCGCGCTCGAAGTCCGAGGTGGTCATGATGCCGATCAGGTAGTCGCCGTCCTCTCGACGATCCAAGAAGAAGCACTCGAGGAGCACGCCTTCATCCCGAAGCGTCTCGAGCGCCTCTTCCTTGCGCCGCATGATCTCCTCGGCCCAGGCTCGGACGCGGTCGTAGGAGCCGGGCTTGAGTTTGATGCGGTATGCACGCGTCTCCATGGCCAAGGCTAGCGCGCCGCCACGGGGGCCAGGGGACGTCCCAGCGACGTCGCGACCACGCCGTAGATGACCGGGTCGATGGCGAAGCCGGCGGCGATGCACACGATCGTGGCAGTGAAGGTCGGTCGGGGAACACCCCCTGGCTCCGCATCGCGATGGAAGCGAGGCCGATGGTGAACGTCACGCAGCCAGGCGAGGGAGAGCAGTCGGCCCAAGGCGAAGCGATCGCCGATCTGGGCGTGCCCCCACGCCGGGTCCTCGAGGGCGTTCTCCAGCAGATCCAGCGCCTCCTCGTCGCCACGTTCGAAGAGTCGCGTGACGATGGCGAGGCGGACGATGGCGTCCGTGGCGTCGGCGAAGCTCGCGAGCCAGTCGTCGATGGGCGGCCATGGCTGACCTCCTCGGCCGGCCCTGGACGGCGATGCTCGACGATGCCCGGGATCGTCTAGACGCGAGGTCTTAGACTGGCGGCGATGCCGACGCCCGTATCGACGTTCGATGAAGCTGTGGAACGCTTGAGGCCGAAGGCCGTCGCCATGCGCGAGTTGGGCGTCGAGCGTTTGGCCCTGTTCGGTTCCGTAGTACGGGGCGAGCCGCGTTCCGAAAGCGACGCGGATGTGTTGGTTCGGTTCGCTGAGGGCCGCAAAACCTACGATCGCTTTCTCGACCTGGCGGAGATGCTCGAGGACGTGCTGGGGCGGCCCGTCGAGCTTGTCACGGTCGAGTCGCTCTCTCCGATCTTGGGACCCAAGATCTTGGCCGAGGCGCGAGATGTAGCTGGAGCCGCTTGATTACGTTCGGCACGTACTTGACGAGGTGGCGTACCTCGAGCTTGCGGCCGTCGCCATCGAAGCGTCACGTTCCTTTCCGACGCGACCCTGCAGCGGGCCTTCACTCGGAGCCTCGAGGTGAGCGGCGAAGCGACGAAGCCGCTGCCTCCGGAGTTCCGTGCGGCCCATCCACCGGTGGATGGGCGGGGCATGGCGGGTATGCGGGATCGTCTGATCCATCGACCTGACGCCTTCCGAGGTCCGTTCCCGCGCCAGGTGCCCGAGTCGTCACCACGCCATCAGCTTCCAGATCCCGGGTCGCCACTCGCCACCGTCCCGACCGACGACCCCGTAGACCGCGGCCGCCCGCTTCAGGCGCTCCAGAGCTTCAACACGACATCCGTCGGCGTGTAGCAGATCGGCGCTGTTGGTGAGGAGCGCCGCTTCCCGGTGGCGATCGCCCTGGCGCCGACACAAGGCGATCGCCTCCTCCAGCAGCGCGAGACCCGCGTCGACGGCACCGGTGTCGGCCCGCGCCAGAGCGAGATTGTTCAGCGCGGCGATGCGGACCGTGGGATCCGTGTCGCCAGCGGCGAGCGCCAGACTGGCCTCGAAGGAGCCGATCGAGGCCACGGTGTCGCCCCGGCTGCGAGCCAGCATCCCCAGCAGGTTGTGAACCCTGGCCAGCGCGGGGCCGTCGCCGCTGCGCTTGCCGGACACCAGCGCGCGGCGCGCCAGCGTCAGCGCATCCTCCTGTCGGTCGAGCCAGTGGGCGTTGAGACCGCGGTCGGCTAGCAAGCGCGTGGCCAAGCGCCCGTCGCCGCACGCGTCCAGCCGGTCCTCGGCGACGCGGTAGTGGCCCTCGGCGGCCACCCAGTCGCCGCGGCGCTGGTGGACGTTGCCTAGCTTGTGCTCGAGCCGGGCGAGGCCGGCGTCGTCCCCAAGCGCGGCGGCGGTCTCGAATTCAGCGATGGCGCGCTCGTACGTGGCGGCCAGGGTGTGCAGGTCACCGATCGCCTCGTGCACCGCGGCCGGATCGGAGTGCCCAAGCGCAAGCGCGGTGCGGTAGTGGTGCAGCGCCTCTTCGTTGGCGAAGAGCGTGCGGGCGTGGTCGCCGGCGAGCGCGAACTGCAGGGCCGCCTCCGGATCGCGGCCGGCCAGCCGCAGGTGGATTCCGATCGGTCCTGCGCGCACCGCGCGCTGGCCACGCGGGCCGCCGTCGGCGAGGAGAGCGTCGGCGATGCGCCCGTGCAGCAGCCGCCGCCGCGCCAGGCCGGCCTCTTGGAGAACGAGCTCGCGCATCTTCTCGTGGCCAAAGTCGAAACGGAGAGCGCCGCCGTCGTCCTCGACCTCGCGCACGAGGTCGAGGACGACGAGCTGTTCGAGACCGACCACCACCTCGTCCTCGCTGCGGCCACTAGCTTGCTGCAGCAATTCGAGGCCGAACGATCGCCCGATGGCGGCCGCCGTTTGCAGGAGCTGCCGCTCGATCGCACCCGTAGCTCCGAGCCGGGAGTGGAGCAGGTCACGGGCGTTCCGTGGCAGCTCCCCCCACGCACCGCGCTGGGCGCGCGCCACCACGTACTCGTTCACGAAGAAGGGCAGCCCCTCGGATTCCGACAGAAGCCGACTCGTCTCCGCGGCGTCGAATTCGTCGCCACGCAGCCGTAGAAACGCGTCGAGGTCGTCGCGACTCCAGCGCTCCAGAGAGAGGCAACCGGCGCGCGCCTCGCGTTCGCCCGCGTGGAGCTGCCGCTGCAGCCGTTCGTGCGCGTCGCTTCGTCCGCGCCGCAACGTCAGCAGCAGCAGCATGCCTGGCGATCGTTCGGGACGCGCCAGGTAGGTGAGCAGTTCGACCGTCGCCGGGTCAGCCCAGTGGGCATCATCGAGCAGCAGCACCCCCGGTTTAGCTCCCGCCGTGAGAAGCTCCAGCAGGCGGTCGACGCCCTCGAACAAGCGCCCGCGGCCGAGTAGCCCGTCGAGTGGAGGCGGCGCCGGGAGGCCGGGTCGTAGCGCGGCCAGATCGGGTGCCAACCGGGACGCTTCGGCGAGCCAGCTTGGCGCGGCGTCCGCGAGGCGCGCGCCAGCGTCGGGGCGGGCGATCGCGCCGCGCAACAGATCGAGGAACGGGCCGTATGGGTGGGGCGGCTCGTCGGGATAACAGCGGGCGCGCAGCGCCACCGCGCCAGCGCTCTCGGCCCGCTCCAGGAAGGCGTCGGCCAGAAAGCTCTTGCCGATGCCGGCTTCGCCTTGGATCGCGAGCAGGAAGCGGCGTTCGCTGCTACGTGCGTGGGCCTCCTCGAGCATCTTCCAGGCCGCGGCCCGACCGACCAACGGGCGGGCACCGCCAGCAACGCGCCGGGCGGCGCCGGGAGCAGCAGGCGCCGGCGCTACGGGGCGGGCCGGGGGCCGCAGCCCGCCTACCTGAATCTCCCGATAGAGGGCATCCGTCTCCTCGAGTGGCGCAACTCCTAGCTCCCGCTCGAGGACGCGAACGCAGGCGCGGTATTGCCGCAGCGCCTCGTCGCGCCGTCCCAACCGCGCCAGCAGCGCCATCACGGTGCGGTGAGCGACCTCGTTCATCGGCT
The DNA here is from genome assembly GCA_024636105.1 of Trueperaceae bacterium. Next base: position 6,735 of record JAGXHO010000246.1, read on the forward strand.
CGAGCTCGAGCCATCGACGAGCGTCGCCGAGCGCGCCTTCGAGGTTGCCGCGCCGCTCCCGCCCGTCGACCAGGCGCTGGAGTGCTGCGACGAGATCGCGCTGCAGTGCC
>JAGXHO010000247.1 GCA_024636105.1 Trueperaceae bacterium
GGGTGACCTACGAGAACCTGCTCCACTGCCTGCTCCCGCCCCAGACGGCGCTCCACCGAAGCCCCTACCGCGAGTGGATCGGTGCCCAGATCCGGGCCGACGTCTGGGGTTGGGTCTCCCCCGGAGATCCGGCTCGAGCGGCCGAGCTCGCCTGGCGCGACGCGCGGTTGAGCCACAGCGCCAACGGCATCTACGGCGAGATGTTCGTCGCAGCGATGGTCGCCCAGGCGTTCACGACCGACGAAGTCGCGGCCGTGGTGGAGGCCGGCCTGCAGATGATCCCCGAGGACAGCAGGCTCGCCGAAGCGGTGCGCTTCGCGAGGGACCTTCCGGACCGAACGAGCGACTGGGAAGAGGCGCTGGACCTCCTCCACGCCCGCTACGGCCATTACCACTGGGTCCACACCATCAACAACGCCGCGCTGGTGACGGCTGCGCTGCTCTTCGGCGAGGGCGACTTCGAACGCACCATCTGCAACGCCGTGATGGGCGGCTGGGACACCGATTGCAACGGGGCCACCGTCGGCTCGATCATCGGCGTGATGCATGGGCCACCTGCGATCCCGGAGCGCTGGTCCGCGCCCCTTCGCAACCGCGTGCGGACCAGCTTGAAGGGGTTCGACGACTCGCGCCTCGACGAGCTCGCCCAACGGACGCTCGCACAGGTGCCGAAGCACTACCTGTCGTAGGAGAGAAGGGGGAACGGCGCATGGCCCAGTCCGCCAGCGAACCGCTCAGGGTGCAGGCCGGGCCGCTCGCCGGGCTCCGCATCGTCGACATGGCGACGATGATGGCCGCCCCATGGGCCGCCACCTTCCTGGCGGACTACGGCGCCGACGTCATCAAGCTCGAGCACCCCAAGAGCGGCGACCACGCCCGCCAGTTCGGTCTCTCGAAAGACGGCGAGCCGGTGTTCTGGAAGACGCTGGCACGCAACAAGCGGTCGTTCTGCCTCGACCTCAAGAGCGAGGCGGGGATCGGTGTCTTCGAACGGCTGGTGGGCGGTGCGGACGTGGTGATCGAGAACTTCCGTCCTGGGGTCATGGGTCGCCTGGGCCTCGATTTCGGCCGACTGAGCGCACTCAACCCCCGGCTGGTGATGCTCAGCGTCACCGGGTACGGCCAGGACGGCCCCTACGCCGACCGGGCCGGGTTCGGCACGCTCATCGAAGCGATGAGCGGCTTCGCCTTCTCCAACGGTCATCCGGACGGGCCGCCCACGCTGCCGGCCATCCCCCTGGCGGACGGCGTCGCCGGGGCCTTCGGGGCGCTCTCGGTGATGATGGCCCTGCGCGAGCGGGACGGCGACGGCAGCCCGGGCAGCGGCTCCGGCATGGGCCAGCACATCGACATGTCGCTCTTCGAGCCGCTCGCCCGGCTCATGGAGGGCCACGTGCTCGAGTACAGCGCTCTGGGACGGGTGCGCGGGCGGCTGGGCAACGCGAGCCTCACCTCGGCGCCGCGCAACGCCTACCGGGCGGCGGACGGAGCCTGGGTCGCCCTCTCCGCCAGCGCCCAACCGGTGTTCGAGCGGCTGATGGCCGCGGTCGGCCGACCCGAACTGGTGGACGATCCTCGCTTCGCCACGAACCACGCACGGATCGAGCACCGCGAGACGCTCGATGAACTCTTGCAGGCGTGGATCGGTGCGCGGGGCCGGGACGAGGCGATCGAACACCTCTCGGCGAGCGGCGCGGCCGTGGGGCCCATCTACGACGTCTCGGAACTGCTGAGCGACCCGCAGGTACGAGCACGGGGTTCGTTCGAGACGCACCACGACCCGGTCCTGGGCGACGTGCAGGTCCCCGGCGTCGTCGCCCGTTTCTCGCGGACACCCGGGCGGGTGCGGCATCTGGGGCCCGCCAAGGGCGCCGCGACCGACGAGGTCCTGCACGAACTGGGCTACGACGAGGACGAGATCGCCCGGCTGCGCGCCGCGGGTGTGGTGGCATGACGCCCGGCGGCGTTCCCCGTTCGCTCCTGTACGTCCCTGCGCACAACGAGAAGATGATCGCCGGGGCGCCGCGGCGCGGCGCGCATGCGCTCATCCTCGACCTCGAGGACGCCGTTCCCGAGGACGCCAAGGTCCTGGCTCGAGAACGACTCGCCCAGTCCGTGCGAACGGTCGGCGCTGGAGGCGCGCTCGTGCTCGTGCGCAGCAACGCGCGGTGGGACCTGGCCTGGCGCGACCTGGAGGCGGCCGCAGCCGCCGGCGCCGGGGGTCTGTTGCTGCCCAAGGTCGACGCCCCCGCCGTGGTGGACGTGTTGGGCGCCTACCTGGTCGAGTTGGAGGAACGCTTCGACCGGCCGCCACTGGCCCTGTTGCTGACCATCGAGAGCGCCCGCGGCCTGGAAGCGGTCGCGGCCATCGCGGCGGCCCTGGCCGGCCTGCCCTCCGCCCGTGATCGCCTGACCGCCCTCGTGCCCGGGAACGAAGACCTGAGCCTCTCGCTGCGCATGGAGCCGACGCCCGAGCTGATGGCGGGGGCGCTCTGGCCACTCTTCGTCGCCGCCCGAGCGCACGGCCATGCCCTGATCGGCTCCGTGGGCAGCGGCGCCGACTACCGCGACCTCGCGGCCTACCGCGGTCGGGTGGAGCTCGCGCGCGCGTACGGCTTCGAGGGCACGACCTGCATCCATCCATCTCAGGTCACCGTCGCGAACGAGGCCTACCGCCCGTCGGGTCCGGAACTCGAGTGGGCGCGCACGGTGGTCGCCGCGTTCGAGGCGCGCGGTGGCGAGGCCGTGGGGGTCGACGGGCAGATGATCGACCGGCCGGTCTACGCGCGCGCGAAGCGGTTGGTCGACGAGGCGGAGTCATGAGCCGTCCCCGCTGCGCGGCGCTTGGCCCTCTCGCGAACTCCGCCAGCGCGTGAAGCCGCCCTTCTACGCGCCCAGGCCGCTCGACCTGCCGACCGAGGTGCCGCTCGACCCGAACGCGACGCTCGCAGGACTCGACGAGGCCAAGATCTTCGCCGCACCCGGCGACCCGACGCAGTGGCCGACCTGGCGATCCCAGCTGCAGCGGTGGCGCCGCGAGGCCCGTGCTCGGGTGGGTTATACCGCCGAGCGCTACACCGCGCTCGCGCGGCCGGACTTCGTGCTCGCCCTGACGAACCTCTGGGATGGAGTCCTCTACGACGCTCGCGACGAGGCGTTCACGCCACAGGAGTTCGTGGAGCAGGCGCAGCGCGAGTTCGGAGGCTTCGACGGTGTCATCCTCTGGAGCGCCTACCCGGTCGTAGGGATCGACGAGCGCCGCCAACTGGAGTTCTACCTCCAGATCCCAGAGCTCCCGAACGTGATCGCCGCGCTCAAGCAGCGCGGCCTCCACGTCTACCTGCCCTACTATCCGTGGGCCACCGGTGCCGATGCCGTCTCGACCGACGAACTGGTCGCGTGCGTGCGCCATCTGGACGTGGACGGCCTGTTCCTCGACACCGCGAAGGAGGGGAACCCGGAGCTGCGCGAGCTGTTGGACTCCGTGTCCCCCGAACTCGTGATGGGGGGCGAGTCGCGCGTACCCCTCGCCCGGATCGAGGACCACCAGATGTCCTGGGCCCAATGGTTCGCCGACTCCTCCGTGCCGGGGGTACTGCGCGCGAAGTGGCTGGAACGCCGCCACCTCCTGCATCACACCCGCCGCTGGCACCGCAGCCACCGCGAGGAACTCCATTCGGCCTGGCTCAACGGCAGCGGCCTCCTGGTGTGGGAAGACGTCTTCGGCGTCTGGGTGGGCTGGAGCGAGGCCGACAAGGCGATGCTCCGATCGATGCGGCCCGTGCAGCGCGAGATGTCGCCGTGGCTCACGAGCGACGCGTGGACGCCGTTGGCCGACCACCCGGGTTCCGGATCGACGGTCTTCGCGTCGCGCTGGGCGCACGACGGCACCCGACTGTGGACGATCGTCAACAAGGGCGGACCCGTCGACGGCGACTGGCTGCACGTGGCCGAAGGCGAAGGCTTCGAGTGGGCCGAACTGACGGGTCCGAGGGAGCTTACCGTGCGGCGGATGGCCGACGGCGGTGTCGCGGTGGGCGGCAAGCTCGAAGAGGGCGCGGTCGCGGCCGTGCTCGCGACGCCCGGCACGATCGTCCCGCGCCGAGCGCTAGGCCCGCGCCAGGCCGACCGTCCGCCGGAGACGGCGTCGTTCCCGATGCGGATCGCGGTGCGCCGCCCGACGCGGTTCGCTCGTGCCGCCGAGCCTCCTGCAGGGTTCGCGGCCGTGGCGGGCGGATCGTTCGACCTGAACGTGGCCTATCGGCTGCGGGAGACCGGGCTGTACGGCGAAGCCCCGTTCGTCGACGAGTGGAAACCTCCGCTCGGCAGCCGGCTCCATGGCCCGGCCAGCGCCCTTCGTTCCGTCGAGCTCGGCAACTTCGCGATCGCGGAGCTCGAGGTGAGCAGCGGTGAGTTCGAGCGCTTCCTCGAGGCGACCGCGTACCGGCCCAAGCGGCCTGAGCGCTTCCACGACGATTGGATCGACGGACGGCCGGGCGACCCAAGCGCGCCCGTGGCCCACGTCGACCTCACGGACGCACGCGCGTACGCAGCGTGGCGTGGATGGCGCTTGCCCACCGAGGACGAGTGGCAGCTCGCGGCCGAACGCGGGCTCGTCGGCCGGCGTCGGCCGCTCGTGTGGAACCTCACGGAGAGCGAGCACGACGACGGACGCACGCGCTTCGTCATCCTCAAGGGCGGCAGCGACTTCCGCAACGACACCTCGGAGTGGTACTTCGACGGCGGACCAAAGCCCCCGGAGTTCTCCGCGAAGCTGCTGCTGCTCCCGGCTGGCACGAGTCGGTCGCCCCACGTGGGCTTCCGCTGTGCCGTCGACCTCACGTGAAGCACCAGCACCGGTTCTCGAAAGGATCACCATGAAACCAGCCCTCGCGCTCCTTACCGCCGCCTTCGTGCTCGCCGGCACGGCGCTCGCCGGCACGATCACCACCTTCGAGTTCGATTCGTCGACGCTCGGGCGGACCTGGGCCTTCAACGTCTACCTCCCCGATGGGTACCAGGGGTCGGACCTCGAGTACGCCGTGATCTACCTCCTCCACGGAACCGGCGGCGACGAGTCCTCCTGGGACGGGGGCATGGACCTGATCGACGACCTGGTGGCGTCCGGCGCCATCCCGCCCGTGATCGCCGTGGCGCCCGCCTCCGGCCGCAGCTGGTGGGTCGACACGATCGAGCCCTTCGAGACGGCGTTCGTCGAGGACCTCATCCCCCACGTCGACGCGACGTTCCGGACGATCGAGGACCGCGGGGGGCGTGCGGTGGTCGGGCTGTCGATGGGGGGCTACGGGGCGCTGCGGTACGCGCTCGTGCACTCCGACGTGTTCCGCACCGCGACGATCCTGAGCGCCGCCGTCTACGCCGAGCAGCCGCCCCTCGGTTCGAGCGCGCGGAGCACGGGCGCGTTCGGCACGCCGTTCGATCCGGACCTGTGGGCCGAGCGCAACTACCCCGCGGCGCTCGAGGGGTACCTCGCCCGGGGCTTGGAGGTGCCGGTCTTCATCGGCGTGGGCGACGACGACTGGAACGAGCCCGAGGGCTGGGCCTACAACGTCGAGTATCAGGCCACCCTGCTCTTCCAGCGGCTGAACAAGGAGGCGGGTAGCGCGGCCGAGCTCCGCGTGATCGACGGCGGCCACGACTGGGACGCCTGGGAGCACCTGTTGGTCGAGGCGCTGCCGTACATGAGCCGGTACCTGAGGGTCCCGCGGTCGCGTCGGTGACGCTCGTGCGGAGCGTTCGAGGTCGGCCGCTTACCTGAGTTCCACGAACCCATCCCGCACGCCGACCTCGACCCGATGCACCAACCGCACCCGCCCGTCGCCCTGCCGCACCCCCACCTCCAGCGACCGCACCCCGGGGCGACCCGGCACCCGCACGACCACGTTCGTCCCCGTGACCGTCGTTGGCACGAAGCCGCCATCGAGCAGCACGACGAGGTCGTGCGCGGGACGCTCGAAGGCCAACTGCACGGCGACGTCGCGGACGGGATCCGTCGACGTGTACCGCTCGACGCGCGCCATCGGCCGATCGGTTTGCCAATCCCGCGTCCACGCGCGCGTGGCGGGATCGAACCAGCCGCTCTGCTGGCCGATGAAGCCTCCGCTGCGGTCCTGCGTCCACGCGACGCGCAGGTGGGTGGGCGCCGCGGCGCCGACGCCCTCGACCACGACGGTCGCGAACCCTCCGGCCGCCACTTCGACGGGGTCGCTCCGCACGCCGACGCCGTCCACCCACACCCAACCCGCGGCCGTGGCCTCGACCTCCATGTGGACCGCCACCCCGCTGTCGGCCGCCCACGTGGCGTGCGCGAAGGCGAGCGGGTTGGGGTCGGCCGCGAAGACCTGCACCACGTAGGCGCGCCCGTCGCTCCCTTCGGCGAGCCCGAAGCCAACGTGCGTCCACTCGGGATGCACCAGGTTGGCGCGGTGCCCCGGGCTCGCCATCCAGCCGGCGATGACCCGATCCGCGACGTCCAGGTCCCGAATCGAGACGGCCGCCAGGTTCTCGCCGACGGACACCTGCGCGCCGCCGACCATCGACACCCGCTGGTCGACCCCTTGCCGTCCCGGCGTCGGGCTGACGTGGCCGAAGAAGGCGAGCCGCACCATCTCCTCGGCGTGGTGCCGCGCCGCCTGCGCGAGCACGGCGCTGACGGCGACGGGCGCCAGCCCCTCCCGAAGACGCTCGGCGTTGGTCAGGTCCACGAGGCGCGCCTCGAGGTAGTGCTCCGGTAGGACCGGCAGCGAGGTGGGTACGGGCGTCTGGGCGACGGACCACGCCACGACGCCAAGCGCCAATGCGATCCAGCACCGCAGCCGAGCGGGTATCGCCATGAATCGAATGCTACGGCGCCGTCCTGCACATCGATGGAGGGGTCTTCACGACCGGCCGGTTACGTCCGGGGTGATCACCGGTGATCACCCCGGACGTCGAGTCGCTCACCGCTCCTTGCGCACCCGCGTCCACCCCGACCGCATCCGCGTCTCCCCCGTCGCCCCAAGCTCGATCTCCCCCTCCCACACGTACGTCTTCGGCCACCGCCGGAATACGGCCGCCACCGCGTACATGAGCCGCACCGACCACCGGCGCTCGTTCGGCGTCCACCCGCCCGAGGGCACGACGCGGACGCGCACGCGGTCGTCCCCACGCTGGACCCGGTACTCCCCGCGCACGCGCCCCACCCGCGGGTCGCTCTCGATGGAGAAGCGCCCCGAGCACTCCGCGCTAGACCGCAGATCGAGGGGGTTCGGGAAGGGCGGATCGAACGTCCAGCGCACGAACTGCTCGCGGCTCCGCCGTTCGATCCGTTCGATGGCGCGGTGCCCTGCACCGTCGACCAGCGTCACGAGGTCGCCGGCGTCGTCGACCGCGTCGCCACCGGCATCGATCGGCGTAAGCGGCCCGTCGTGCGCGGGGTTGATCGTGGCGATGAGCGGCGCCTCGGCGTAGCGCAGCATGTGGCGGCGCTGCCCGTCGATCGGGAGCGGCAAGCGGCCGACCTTCTGCAGGCGACCGTCGATGGTGATGTGGATCTCGGAGCCCACCACGCGGACGAAGCCGAAGTCGCGCAGCAGCACGAGCGGCATGGCCGCGGGGTGGGTGGCCGCGTCGCCCATGGGTGCGAGCAGGCCGAAGCGCTCCGCGGTGCGCGCGCCCCGCTCGACGATGCGCAGCTCGATCCGGCGGCCCACGAGGTCGTCGAAGCTCAGGTCGGCGTCGACGCCCATCGGGCCGATCGCGAATCGCGCGCCCTCGAGCGGCCGCTCGACGATGCGGTGCAGACCGTCCCCGACGATGGTGTAGGTGGCCGGATCGACGCGCACGTGCGGCTGATGGAACACATCGACGCGGCCGTCGCGGCGCCAGCCGAGGACGATCAGTCCGCGACCGTGCACGGCGTCGTCGAACGCCTGCGGCTCGAAACCGCTGTAGACGGCGTCGAGATCGCCGACGCGGTTGATCAAGAGCAGCCGCGCCATGGGGTCGATGTGCAGGCGGAACGGGTTGAGGAACCGGTCCGCGGGGGTACCGGTGAACGCGTCGGTGGGGTGGGGTGCCGCCGTGGTGGACATAGGGCAGGGTAGGAGACCGGAATGCGGCCAGGTGTCCCTGTGGCGGTCTTGGACGTGCGACGCACGAACAACCACCCATTCCCTGGCCCAGGGTCAAGGCCGGTTTCGCGAGCGTTCGCGCTTCGGGGAGGTGGGGCTCGACCCTTGGACGGACGCTTAGGACCCGCCAGCCACGCGGTGCCGAGGTGTTGGTCACGGGCGACCAGGCCCTGCTGGCCGCCGCCGATCGCGCGCCCTTGCCCGTGGCGACGCCGCGGGCGTTCTGGGTGCGACTACGGCAAGGAGTCTGGCGAGCCACACCTGGGCGCGTGCCCAGGCTCGCTCGGCCCACGCCCACTGCTTGGCCATTCATCGGGGCGCTCCGGCGCATCGTGAGAGCATGAAGCCACGGATCGGTTGTCTCACGCGTGATACACTTCCCCCATGCCCGAGTCCCGCGCCACCGTCCGCGACCTCCGCAACCACGGGGGCGACGTGCTCGACCGCGTCGCCGCCGGCGAGCGCGTCGTGGTGACGCGCGACGGCAAGCCGGTGGCCGAGCTGACGGCCGTACGAGGCGCCCGGCTCGGTCGCGAAGCGCTTCTCGCCCGCTGGCGCCACGTGCCGCGGATCGACGGCGCGGCGCTTCGCCGCGACCTCGACGCCTTGCTCGATCCCGAAGCGTGACCACGACCCGCGAGGGACTGCTCGACAACAGCACGGTGCTGCTGCTGAGCGCGATCGACGACCCCGCCGTCCTGCCGGAGTTCCCCCTCGTCTCGGCGGTGACGCTCGCCGAGCTCTCGGTCGGTCCGCTCGTCGCCCGCAACGACGCCGAGCGCGCGGCTCGCCAGGCCGTGCTCCAGCAGGTAGAGGCAGACTTCGACGCGATCCCCTTCGACGACCGCGCCGCGCGCGCCTTCGGCCGGGTGGCGGCCTCGTTGCGCGCGGCGGGTCGCAAGGTTCGCGCCCGCAGCTACGACGCGATGATCGCGGCCATCGCCGTCGCGCACGAACTGCCGCTGTACACGGCCAACCCGCACGACTTCACAGGGATCGAAGGGCTCGAGGTGCGGGTGGTGGTCGCCGCAGGCTGACGTTCCGCGGAGATTTCGGCGCCTGAAGCACCGACCCCCTACCCCTCCGCCTCCCGCCCCTTCACCAACTTCGTCATGAACGCCAGGCTCCGTTCCGCCTGCTCGATCGTCCCGCACTCGACCGAGAGCGTGATGTCGCGGTCGAGCGGGTCGAGGATCTCGAGCACCCGGTCCCAGTCGACCACGCCCTCGCCGCAGGCGCAGCCGACCGGGGTGCCGGTCACCTTGCCGCGCTCGCGCTCGGCGTGCTGCAGGTCGATGTCCTTGGCGTGCACGTGGCGCACATGGTCGCGCACGAGCGCGAGGCTGTCGTACGGGTCCTCGAGGCCGGCCAGGTAGCTGTTGCCCGTGTCCCAGTTGACCGCGATCCAGGGCGAGGGGACCAGCTCGACGATCTTGAGCAGGCCGGCGGCCGTCTTGGTGAAGACGCCGTGCGGCTCGATGCACAGGTACTTGCGGTGCCGGGCGGCCACGTGCGACATGCGCGTGAGGGTGTAGCGCATGGTGTCGTGGGCGAAGGCGTCGTCCATCCACTCCGGTTGCAGCATCTCGTCGGTGTTGAGGAAATCGGTGCCGACGAAGTGGGCCAGCACGATCGCGCGCGTCAAGCGGTCGACGGCCGCCTCCGGTTTCATCAGCGGGCTGTGGGCCGAGAGGCTCGACACGCGCACGCCTTGCGCGTCGCAGATCTCGAGCATCAGCTTGGGGTCCTCCTCCATCGAGAAGGAGTGGAAGTAGCCGACCTCCGAGAGCAGGCCCCAGCCGGCGTGCACCATCGGCTCCACGAAGCGGTAGCCGATCTTGGACGCCACGGCCACCCCGGCGCGGAAATCGAGGTCGGCGGAGCGAACGAACTCCATGTTGACGGCGATCCGGTAGCGCGCCATGGAACACCCTCCTCGGCCGCACGTCCGCGTGCGAGCCCGAATACCCCCAGCACTTGTCATGACAACCCCACAAGTTTAGCATGGGCCATCACCGCTCGCGCGGCCTCGCTCGGCACGTCCGGCCGCGACCATCGGCCCGTGCACCACCAGGAGGAGTCGTCATGCGCGCTCGTCTGCTGCCCGTCCGCTTCCCATCCGCCGACGCCGACTTCGACGTGCAACTGGCTCGGCTGCAGGACCTGCTCGGCGACGTCGCCGAGTTCCTGCCGCCCGTCGACCTCGGCCAGTCACCGCTGCCGCCGTCCGAGGCCGCCGTCTTCCCACAGATGCTCGGCGACGCGTTCCGCGAGGTCGAGGCGCTGCGCGCGCTCGATCGACCGCGGCTGGTGCTCACGAGCGAGTTCGGCACCATGTCGATGTGGGACTGGGAGATCGGCCGCTACTTGGGCGAAGCGGGGGTCGAGACGTACGCCCCCTACACGCTCGAGCAGGCGCGGGTGCTCTGCCGCGCGCTCTCCTTGCGCCGCGAACTGCACGACACTCGCTTCGTGGTGTTCCAAGACGACCCCGGCGACGGGATGCAGGCCAGCATCTTCAAGCGCTTCTACTGGTGGGAGGACGAGTGCACGCAGCGGATGCTGGACCGCTTCGGCGTCCGCATCGAGAAGCGCAGCTTCAAAGCCTTGGGCGAGGCGGCCAAGCACGTGCCCGACGCCGCCGCCGACGCCGCGTTCGATCGCGTGCGCGGGACCACCAAGCTCGACGACCTGCCGGAGCGCAACCGGCGCGCCGCGCTCAAGCTCTACCTGGCGCTCAAGGACGAGCTCGGCGACGACCCCGCGGTCCGCGCGGCGGGCATCAACTGCCTCAACGAATCCTTCTTCTCCGACAGCACGCCCTGCCTTGCGTGGAACCTCTTGTACGAAGAGCGCGGCCTCACGTGGGGCTGCGAGGCCGACACCGTCTCGATGCTCACCCAGCGGCTGCTGCAGACCTCGCTGGGCACGCCGCTGATGATGACCAACCTCTACCCCTTCCTCATGGGCCAGGCGGCCCTCAAGCACGAGCGCATCCCCGCCTTCCCGGACCTGCCCGATCCGCAGCACCACGTGCTGGTCGCCCACTGCGGCTACCTGGGCGTGCTTCCCACCTCGATGTCGACGAGCTGGACGCTGCGCCCCAAGGTGCTGGCGATCGTCGACGACGACGCCAGCGCCATCGACGCCCGTATGGCCGAGGGCCCCATCACGCTGGCCAAGCTCTCGCCGTCGCTCGAGACGCTGACGGTCGCCGAAGGCGAGCTGGTGGGCTACGCCCAGTACCCCGGCTCGGACTGCCTCAACGGCGGCATCCTCCGCGTCGCCGACGGCCCGCGCCTGATGGAGCAACTGTCGAGCCACCACGCCATCGTCGTGCAGGGCCACTGGCCCACCGAGCTGCGCATGCTCGGGCGGCTGTTCGGGCTCACCATCGAGGACGTAGCCTAGCTGCGAGCACCGGTAGCCCGCGGCGTCAGGTCTCGACCACCAGCCGCGGCAGGTCCACGAGGTCCGCTGGCGGGCATGGCCGCGCGAGCGCGAACCCTTGGCCGAAGCGACAGCCGTGGTCGCGCAACCACGCGGCTTGGGCCTCGGTCTCGACGCCCTCGGCCACGACCGTCAGCCCGAGCCCTTGCGCCATCGCCAGGACCGCGGTGACGATCGTGCGCGACACGTCGCGCTCCAGGAGATCGGCCATGAACGAACGGTCGATCTTCAGCGCGTGCAGATCGAGGTGCTCGAGGTAGGCGAGCGACGAGTAGCCGGTGCCGAAGTCATCGAGCACCAGGCGGACGCCGAGCTCGCGGACGGCGCGCAGCCAGTTGGCCGCCGGCGAGACCCGGCCGAGCAGCACGCTCTCGGTGATCTCGAAGAGCAGCGCGCTGGCCGGCACCCCGTGCTCGCGCAAGGCGGCATCGACCGCCTCCACCGGAAGCCCCCGCGGGACTTGGCGTCCCGAGAGGTTGACGGCCACGTCGACGCCGATCCCGGCGGCCCGCCAGATGGCGAGTTGGCGACAGACCTCGTGCAGCACCCAGAGCCCGAGCTCGGCGATCAAGCCGGTCTCCTCGGCGAGGGGCACGAACGCCTCGGGCAGCAGCAGTCCGCGCTCAGCATGGCGCCACCGCACCAGCGCCTCGACGTGCAGGACGTGGCCATCGGCCAAGCCGACGACGGGTTGGTAGTACAAGGTCAACTCCTGGCGGTCGAGGGCTCGTCGCAGGTCGACCTCGAGGCCGCGGCGCTCGAGCGCCGTCGCCGTCAGCGCCTTGCGATAGAAGTTGAACGCCTGACGGCCGCTCCGCTTGGCCTCGAACATCGCCAGGTCCGCGTGGTGGAGCAGGTCGCTGGCGTTCTTGCCGTCGCCCGGGAAGAGCGCGATCCCGACGCTGGCGCCGACCCACGCCTGTTGCCCGTCCAGGTCGAACGGCTCGGCTAACGCCGCCAACACCTTCTCGGCCACGATCGACGCGTCGCGCGGCCCACCCACCTCCGTGAGCAGGACGACGAACTCGTCGCCACCCAACCGCCCGACCGAATCGGCCGCCCGCACGCACGACACCAGCCGCTCCCCCGCCTGGCCGAGCAA